>NZ_NQYG01000052.1:0-37506 GCF_002878485.1 Pseudomonas sp. AD21 | reverse complement strand
CACCTAAAGCCGTTTAGGGGCTAGGCATGAACCATAGAATCTCCCACAGGTATTGTGGTGTTCGACGAGTTACACCATTTCGTTACGAATCCATTCCACCACCGACGTACGCTTCGGCGCCCAGCCCAGCAGTTCGCGGGCGTGTTTGCCGCGGACGCGGCTGTTGGAACCGAGGCCGTAGTTGGCCATTTCATAGCCCCATTCGGCTTCGGCGTCTTTCAGCGGCCAGTCTTGCGGCTCCCCGAGGGTCAGCGCCTGGGCCATGGCGGTGGTCATGTCGATGAACGAGGCTTCACCGCTTTCGACGAAGTAGAAGGTGCCCGGCACGTTCCTCGTCAGCGCCAGCAGGTACAGGGCGACGACGTCTTCGATGTGCACGTTGGACCAGATGTTCTGACCACTGCCGACATGGCGCACCACACCGCTCTTGCGTGCCTGTTTCAACAGTCGCGGCAATTGCACGCTGTCGCGATTGACGCCCAGGCTGTGGCCGTAGATCAGCGTGTTACAGATCACCGCCGAGTTCACCCCGTCCCGCGCTGCCGCGAGGATCAGGTTGTCGATCGCCACGCGGGCAGCTTTGTCGGCGGTCGGTTCCGGCAGGTTGTCTTCGAAGTAGATGACGTCGCTGGATTTGCCGCCCGAAGCATCGCCGACGATGCTCGAACCACTGGTGTGCAGGAACACTTTGTCAGACCCGCGCAAGGCACCGAGCAAGGCTTGGACGGCACCGCGATGATCGCTGCTGGCGGCGTTGATCACCGCATCGGCAGCGTGGGCCTGTTCGGCCAGCAGCGTGCTGTCTTCGAGGGTGCCGATGACCGGGGTGATGCCCAGCGCTTTCAGCTCAACAGCCTGTTCGGCGCTGCGCACCAGACCGGTGACTTGATGCCCGGACTTAACCAGACCGGTAGCAATCGAGCCGCCGATAAAACCGGCGGCGCCGGTGATGAATACGTTCATGGAGAAACTCCCTGCGTGAATAAGTGATGCAGCGAGTATCGACCGGTAACCCGGGTGGAAAAACCCGCACTCGCCCAATTCACTCTTGCGCAGGGATCACGAATCAGCCTTTGAAATCGGCGCTGGCGTAGGCCGCGAGTTTGCTCTGGATGAAGTCGAGGAAGCACTGAATGCGCAGCGCCAGTTGCGAGTTACGGTAGTACACGGCGTTGATCGGCTGGCGATACCCACTATTGAACTCCGCCAGCAGCACCTTGAGACGTCCGGCGCGGATGTCGTCGATGGTCATGAAGTGCGACAGGCAGGCAATGCCCTGCCCTTCCAGCGCCAGATGGCGCACAGTCTCACCGCTGGAGGCGCTGATCGCCGGGGTGATCGGCCAGCGGTCACCGTGCACGTAACGCAGCGGCCACTGGTTGAGGCCTTCGTTGTGGGTGAAACCGAGCAGGGTGTGTTCGCTCAGCTCCGTGACTTGCTGCGGCGCCCCGTGCGTCTCCAGATACGCCGGACTGGCGACGATCAGCAGCGGACTGCAACCCAGCGACCGCGCATGCAGGGTGGAGTCGGCAAGGGTGCCGATGCGGATGGCGACGTCGGTGCTTTGTTCCAGCAGGTCGATGATCAGATCATTGCTGTTGAGTTCGAGCTGGATGTCCGGGTACAGCCCGCGGAACTCGTCGATGTACGGCACGATGGCGTGCAGCATGAAGGGTGACGCGGCGTTGATCCGCAGGCGTCCGGACGGGGTTTGCTGGCGCGACGACAGACGCTCTTCGAGGGCGTCCATCTGATCGAGAATCAGCTTGGCCTGCTCGAAGAAATACTTGCCCTCCTCGGTCAGGTCCATGCGCCGCGTGGTGCGGTTGATCAGCGTGGTGTCGAGCTTGGCTTCCAGCCGTGACAACGTGCGGCTGACCGCCGAAGGGGTCTGTCCGACCTGCTCGGCGGCAGCGGAAATCGAACCGCACTCGATCACGCAGACGAAAATCTGCAACTCATCGGATCTGGCTTTCACGGGCGTCCCTTAATTGATCGACTGCACAAATCCATTGTGGAGAGAGAACCCCCCTGTGGCGAGGGGATTTATCCCCTCACCACAGTTAAAACCCTCACCAGATAAAATCACCTCAAGCCTTGAGACCAAACACCTCTTTCAGATGCTGCTCATACCGCGCCACATCGTTCTCGATATCCGGACGCTTCATCACGTCCACACAGAGGAACGTCGGCAAACCGCTCATGCCAAGGAACTCGTTGGCCTTGTGAAACGGGAAATACACCGCGTCGACACCCTTGGCTTCGAAGAAGTCGGTCGGGTCATCGAAGGCTTGCTGTGGCGCGTTCCAGGTCAGCGACAACATGTATTGCTTGCCCTGGATCAGGCCGCCGCTGCCGTACTTCTGCGACGCATCGGAACGGGTACGGCCATCGCTGGCATAGAGACTGCCGTGGCCTTCGGTGAAGACTTCGTCGAGGTACTTTTTCACGGTCCACGGCGCGCCCATCCACCAGCCCGGCATCTGATAAATGATCACGTCGGCCCAGAGGAATTTGGCGACTTCTTCCGCGACGTCGTAGCCCTCGTCGATAGAGGTGGTTTTGACATCCACACCGCCGCGATCGAGCACGCTCAGCGCGGTTTCGTGCAGGGTGGCGTTGTAACGACCGTCGGAGTGGGCGAATTTCTTGCCGCCATTGAGCAACAACACTTTTTTCATGAGAACGCCTCGCGCAGCCATTGGGCTGGAGAAAGATGGGAACAGGAATGGCGTCAGGTTAACGATCCATCTCGCGCGGAATAAGCCGCGTCGGCGCAAAATACATTTGATCAAAAAGCACGAATCGAATGCCGATTGTTGCAATAGCATTCTCGGCCATCTGCATTTGAGGAGTTGTTTTGATGAGTGAACGCCACGGTTTCATCCTGCACGCCAAGACCCGCCCGGAGAAAGCCGAGGCTTTCGAAGCGCTGTTTCGCGCCTACGTCGAACCGAGCCGCGCCGAACCCGGCTGCATCGAGTACCACATGCTGCGCGACAAGGAAGACCCGACGCTGTTCATCTTCTACGAGATCTGGGAAAGCCAGGCGCACCTGGACGTGCACTCGAACCTGCCGCACATGCGGGAGTTTTTCGACAACCGCATGGCGTATCTGGAGCGTGATTTCGATATCCGTCGGATCGACATGCTCAGCGCGTCGTCGGCTAACCGCTGATTAGCAGATGGGCACCGAGCGCGCCCAGTCCGAGAAAAAACACCCGCTTGAACAGCACGGCGCTGATCCGCTGGCGCAACCATTGGCCGAGCCACATGCCCAGCATCGCCGGGACCAGCGCCAGCAGCGAGGCACTCAACTCGCCACCGCCCAGCGCACCGCGCCAGAACAGGCCGCCGGCCAGCGCCAGGGTCGAAACAGTGAATGACAGGCCCAGCGCCTGCACCAACTGATCACGGTTCAAGCCCAGCGCTTGCAGATACGGCACCGCCGGAATCACGAACACGCCGGTGGCCGAGGTGATGATGCCGGTGATCACCCCGCACACTGGACCGAGCCACGACTCATGCCGAGGGCGGAAGTGCAGCGTCGGCAGCAGCAACCCGCTCAACGCATAGAGCAGCAATGCCGCGCCCAGCCCGCGCACCACCCAATGCCCGCCTGCCATGCCGATCGCCAACGTGCCGACTGCGGTGCCGAGGAAAATCATCAGCAGCATCGACCACAGGCGTTTGATCAGACCTTTCAAGTGCCCGCCGAACGCCAGTTGCCAGAGGTTGGTCAGCGTTGCCGGAATGATCAGCAATGCTGCTGCCTGCGACGGTGCCATAGCCAGACCGAGCAGGCCCATGGCGACAGTGGGCAGGCCAAGGCCGATCACGCCCTTGATCAGGCCGGCCATGATGAAGGTGACCATGACCAGTAAAGACAAGGCCATACCGAGGTTTTGATAGAAGTCTGCGAGTGTGTTCATGGTGCTACTGTGCACCTGGGGTGGCGGGTTGAAAATCTGCCATATACTGAGACTGCCTCTGCCAGTGCAAGAGGCTGAATGATTCATTGAAGCGGCCGGCCTCATCGCGAGCAGGCTCACTCCTACAGGTTTGTGTTCACCACCGATCCAATGTAGGAGTGAGCCTGCTCGCGATAGGGCCAGTCCTGCCCCTACAAAATTTGAGGCTGCCCATGCACTTCGACCTCACCGACCTGCGCCTCTACCTGCACATTATCGACACCGGCAACATCACCGCCGGCGCCGCCCGCAGTCATCTTTCGCTCGCCGCCGCGAGTGCGCGGATCCGTGCCATGGAAGCCTCGCTGGGCACTGACTTCCTGCAACGCGGGCGCCGTGGCGTGACTCCGACGCCCGCCGGCAAAGCACTGGCGCAACACGCGCGAATCCTCCTGCAACAGGCCGAACGCCTGCAGCAGGATCTGGCTGACTACGCCCAGGGCGCCAAAGGTCAAGTACGCCTGTTGTGCAACACCACGGCCATCACCGAATACCTGCCGGAAGTACTGGCAGACTTTCTGCGCGACCATCCCAACCTCGACATTGATCTGCAAGAGTTGCCCAGCGCCCGCATCACCCACGCCCTGCGGCAAGGCGCGGCCGATCTGGGAATCGTGTCCGACGCGGTCGATACCCACGATTTGCAGACCGTGGTGTTTCGCGCCGATCCGCTGGTGCTGATCGTGCCGCACGGCCATCCGCTGGCCGCAAGCCTTTCGCTTACCTTCGCGCAAACCCTGGCCCATGACTACGTGGCCCTGGGCACCGACAGTGCGCTGGCGATTCATCTGGAGGAACAGGCGCTGCACGTCGGTCAGCGCATGGCGATCCGGATTCGCGCTGACGGTTTCGATGGCCTCATGCGCATGGTCGCGCGCGGGGTGGGACTGGCGATTGTGCCCCGGGTAGCGGTTGAGCGCTGGCCCTCGACAGACACGTTTACCTGCGTGCCGCTGGACGACGCCTGGGCCAACCGCACGCTGCATCTTTGTGCGCGCAATTTCGCGCGACTGCCAGCCTATGCCCAAGCCCTGCTGAATGCGTTGACGCCTTGACTCTACCGCTAGGGGCAGACTCTAAGCTGTGAGCTTCTTTTCAGGAGTACACACGATGAGCAAACGAATGCTCGTGATTCTGGGTCACCCCTCCAACGACAGTTTTTGCGGAGCATTGAGCGATACCTACGTTCAGGCGGCCAAAGACGCCGGGCATGACGTGCGTCTCATGCGCCTGGATGCGCTGGATTTCGACCCGGTCCTGCACGAGGGTTACAACAAGATTCAACCACTGGAGCCGGATCTGCTGCAGGCGCAGGCCGACATCACCTGGGCCGAGCACCTGACCTTCGTTTATCCGATCTGGTGGGGCGGAATTCCGGCCTTGATGAAGGGCTTCCTGGATCGCATCTTCCTGCCCGGATTTGCCTTCAAGTACCGCGAGGGCAAAGCCTTCCCGGACAAACTGCTCAAGGGCCGCACGGCACATTTGCTGGTGACCATGGACACGCCGTACTGGTACTACAAATGGTTCTACGGCATGCCGGGACTGCACCAGGTACGCAAGACCACGTTGGAGTTCTGTGGCATCAAGCCCATCAAGACCCTGACGTTCGGTCCCATGATCGGGTCCAAACCCGACCAGCGCGACAACTGGCTGGAGAAGGCCCGGGCCAGCGCCGCGTTCTGATCCAGCCGCACCTGTTCACCTGACGGCGCAGCCGACGCCGTCAGTCCCTCCACGGGCTCTCACCGAGCCCGTCCGTCAGCTGTGCGCGTCATTTACGCAGAGTTGCAACCTGCCGATGCTATTCACCCTATAATCGCCCGCCGATCAGGCCTCAAACCTGGTCCCGCTACGCCCTGTTTGATCATCGAGACGGATCTTTATGTATATCGGCAAAGCCGCCCAGCTGTCGGGCACCACAGTCAAAAGCATTCGCCATTACGAGGAAATCGGCCTGCTGCCGCAGCCCAAGCGTGAAGGCAAATACCGTATCTACAGCCAGGAGAGCGTCGAAGTGCTGACGTTCATCAAATGCGCCCAGCAATTGGGCTTCAAGCTCAAGGAGCTGCAGGTGATCCTGAACAACTACCGCGGCGACGAATTCCCGTGGGACATGGCCGAGCATGCCATCGCCCAGAAAAAAGCCGAACTGGTGGCCCAGATCGGCGATTTGCAGCAGTTGTACGATGGTCTTGAAGCGTTCGAAAACAATCTGCACGAAGCTCGACAGGAATGTCAGTTCGAGCGCATCGCCCGGCAGGGGGAAAAAAACCCGGGCGCTACGCTGAACTGAAAACCCTGTTGCGGCGCATGACAGGGTTCGCCTGTCGTATCAGGGCCAGCGGCCCCGGCGTATCAGCGCTCAGCCCGCCACTGTCTCACCGACCACAGGTTGCCCTTGAGCAGGTCGGGCAACCGGCGCAATCGCCGCAAAGAACCACGGCGACACCAGCGTCACCAGGACAATGGTCATGACGCCGCTGGAAAACAGTGCCATCGCCACCAGCGCCCCCAGGTCGACAATCGGCTTGAAGTCGGAAAACAGCAGCGCCATGAAGCCCACGGAGAAGATCACCACGTTGATCACCGTCGAGCGGCCAACGCTGTGCATGGCCTGCAGGATAGCCGCATCGATTTCGATGCCCTGCTGCACCAGCAACTTGATGCGCGACAGCAGGTGCACCGCGTAATCGACCACGCCCACCACCAGGAACGTCACCAGCGTCGTGCCGATGTTCAGTTCGATGTTGAACAGGAACATGAAGCCGTAGACCGTTACCGAGGTGGTCAGCAAGGTCAACATGCCGAGGATGCCGAGCCGTACCGACTTCAGCCAGTACATCATCATCAGCGTGACGACCAGCAACGCCAGGGAAAAGCTCAGGACCTGGCCCTGGGTAATCTCCTGCAGTACGCCGGTCCAGATCAACGGCGTGCCGGCGTGCGTCACCTCCAGGTTGGCCGGTTTGTTCACCAGCAGCCAGGCGTCGAGGCGATCGAGCATGCCCTGATAATCACTGGCGACCGACGAGGTCATGGTGTACAGCGTCAAGGCCTTGGAGAAGTCGGCGTTGAGCACGTTGTTCAGGTCCGAGCCACCACCGTTTTCGAACAGCATCACGTGCTGCTCAATCAGCGAATTGCCCGGCACTTCAAAACGCTCGACCTGCCCGTCGTCATTGACTGAGGTCACCTTTTCCATGGCGTTGGGCACGCGCAGGTAATCAGGGTTCATGTCGTTGAGCACCAGGTTCATGCGCTTGACGTAGGTGGCCAGCGAGTAGCCGTAACTGACGTTCGGTTGTTGCTTGATGAAGTGGTCGAGCTTGTCGATGAACTGCACCACTTCGGTGGTCAGCACTCCGCGCGGTTCCTTGCTGTCAATCGCGATCCAGCCCGGCGCCGTGCCCGCGACCTTGGCGTGGTTGATGAACTGGTCCGACACGCGGATATGACTTTGCGGCTTGAAGTAGGCGATGCCCGAGTCTTCGATATCGACGCGGAAGGTGAACACCGTGGCCAGCGCCAGCAACGGCAGCATGACCATGAGAATCGGTTTGCGAAAGCGGATCATCCAGGCGCAGAACGCCACCAGATAACGCGAGATGATCGATTCCTTGTGGGCCTCGACCTTGGCTTGCGGCGCCTGATCCTTGCCCCAGATGGAAATCCACGCCGGAATCAGCAGCAGCGAAATGATCAGCGCCGCCGTCAGGCCGATGGACATGAACACGCCGAAGTTGCGGATGCTGACGATGTTGTTGGTAGTGGAAATCATGAACGTGGCGATGGTCGTCACCGTCGTCAACACCACCGGGACCACCATCAGGCGCTGGGTTTCGCGATTGGCCTCGCGGTTGCTCTTGCCGGCGCTTTTCTGCTCGTAGTATTCGGCCATCACATGGATGGCGTCCGAGCAGCAGATGGTGAACAGAAACACCGGCAATACGCTGGTCAACAGATCGAACGGCACCCGCAACAGCGCCATCAGGCCCAGAGTCCAGATGGTGCAGAACAGGATATTGAACAGCGGCAACAGCACGCCCAGCGGCTTGCGGAAGAAGAACATCAGCAGCAGGGTGATCAGCAGAAACACGATCGGAAACAGCACCGCCAGGTCATGGTCGATGATTTCCTGCTGGGCCGCGATGAAGATCGGCATGCCGGCAATGAAGATCTCGTCCTTGTACTCGGGATGCTCGGCCTGATACTGCGCAACGATGCCGCGCACGATCTGATAGGCACGCAGTTGCGCCTGGGCGTCGTCCTGTTTGGTGCCGAGTTCGGCCACCAGCATCGCGACTTTCTTGTCCTTCGACACTACCCCGTCGACCATCAGCTCGTTGCCCATGATCTGCGACTCGACCACCGCCGGGTCCATGTCGTAGGCGTTGAGGGTCTTGTGGATCAACAACTCGCCGTCGTCGGTCAGAACGATGTTTTCCAGATCCCCCATCGAGGCCATTTCGCGGATCGGGTTGATCCGCTCGGCGAGGAAGGTCAGGAACAGCTGATCGTGCGAGTCCCAGTTCTGGCTCTGTGCATGGTCACGCAAGGCCTTGGCCTGGGCGTAGTCGTTCTGGGAAAAACCATCCTCCAGAATGTCCCGGGTCAAGAGCTGCGCGCGGCTGTCATTCGGGTACTTGCCGACGATTTGCGCCAGTTGCTCCTTGTCGGCATCGTTGGCCAGAATCATCTTGCGCACCGACTGCGACATCGAAAACAGCGCATTGAGCGTCTGCTTGTTGAAGACCGTCTGCGGGTTGTTCAGCGCCACCATCACCGAGTCGAACGTACCGGTGAATTCACCCTGCAAATCTATGATGGTCTTGCGCGCCGGATGGCTTTCCTTGAGCAGATAAGGGTTGGTGTCCGAAACCAGCGCGCCCAGCGTATAGGTGAAATACGCGGTAATCGCCACCAGCAGGAAAACAATCGCCCGCGCATAACGCTCGACGAAATTCAGATATCTTTCCATGATCATGTGTTCCAGGGTCGTCGGGAGCGGCGCTTAGCGGGCAGACACGGAAAATTCCGGCAGGTCACCGGTTTTCAGGCCGCGCTTGATCGCGGTCTGGGTAAACAGGCGGTCTTCCAGCGGGACGTTGTACTGCAATTGGTTGAAGCGCATTTCCGAGCGGGTGCCATCGATGAAGTGCTCGGTTTCGCTGAGCACGACGCTGTCGATCGCGTCGATGGTCTCGACCTTCTGCGTACGCATCTGCTTGATCAGCACGCCTTTGACGTCGAAGAAGTCCTGGCGCATGACCAGGAAGTTCTGCTTGTCGATCCACACCTTGAGTTTGTTGTAACCGGTCTTGGCCAGTACTTCAGGGGACGCCGGTTCACGCTCGATCACGTAGCAATCGCGGCCCTTGATCTGCTCCTCGCCGACGAGTTTCTGCGAGTAATCCTTGACCCGGATCTTGTCCAGGTCGGCATAGGAATACTCGCTGCCCATGAACGAACCGCGCTTGTCGGTGGTGGAGATCCGACGGGTCTGGCGGCTGACCGGCAGGTACATCCACTGGCTGTCTTCCAGGCCCAGGGCTTCGTGGGGGTTTTCGATGTGGAACGCAACATCGCGCACGTCGGTTGGCGCGGAGAAATACATGCTGAATTTGTCGCTGTCCGGGTAGTCCTTCTGCAGGTAGGTGAACTCACGAACTCGGGTATTGCCCTTCTTGTCGTGGAGAATCAGCGACACCTGGGACATGAAGCTTTTACCGTCATTGCGGTCGCGCACCTGGCGAACGATTTCATCGGCATTGCTGCCATCGGCAGCGCTGGCGCAGACGCCAGTGAGGATCAACGCGGTGGCGGTCAGGCTTTTCAAAAGTGGCAACATCGCAATTCCCTTTTCGTCGGATAAGTACATTGATTGGCGCCTGCGCCACCGGCGGCAGGCAGGCGTCACGGGTTAAAACAGATAGCCGGCCGACAGCCGCACTTGATCGCGCTTGCTGTACTCGCCGAAGGCCCTGTCGGGCTTGCCGAAGAACACGTCCACTTCCAGCCCCAGCTTGATGTAGTCCACCGGTTTGTAGGTGAAGATGCCCTGCAACAACGCGTTGTCCTTGAGCGGCGGCGAGGCGGCCGCCACCAGTCGGCTCTTGAGACGATCCTGTAGATGGGTGCCCTCGGCCGACAGGGTGAACAGCGGCTCGCGCTTGTCCTGCAACATGCCGTCCTGCCAGTCGAGCAACACCTGCTCCTGCCATTGCGCGGAGATCAGCCAGTCACGCCACAGGTAGTCGACCCCCAGCAGCGATTTGACCATCGAGGTGCTGTCGGCCCCGTAGGCGCGGGTCGGATTGGTCACGCGCCAGTTGTCGAACCAGGCGACTTCGCTACGCACCACGATGCTGTGCCCGGCATCGATCGCCAGCCCGGCACCGCCCATGGTGTAACGCGCAAACTGCCGCTCAAGGCGCGTACGACCGTCATCGGCCACGCCTTCGACGGCGTACACCGGGTCCTGCTGGCGCGCGCTCAGCGCGACGAAACTGGTATCCACCGCACCGATCCGGCCGTTGGCACTCAAGCCGTAGCCATAGCCCTTGTCGCCGTCATAACCGGGTTTGGAGTCGAGCAGGAAATACTCGGGATCCGGTGCCGCAAACAGCGGCGCGGCGAACTCGCTGCCCGCCACCGGCGGCTGGTTCTTGACGAAATCGGTGATCCACAGCGCCTCCAGCTCCCACTCGCCCAAGGGCTGCGCCACGCGCACCATCGGCACGGCGATGCGGCTGTCTTCGAGCAGCGGGGTCAAGCCATCGCGGTAGTCCAGCGGGTTGATCTGATCCAGCACGCGCAACTCGTCCGCACGCCCCCAGACCACCTGTTGCCAGCCGACCGTCACTTCACCGTCGCCCAGCGAATGGCCGACATACAGATGCCGCCAATCGGCGTCGAAGCGGTACTTTTCCCGGGCCCGCTCGCTGTACGGATTGTTGCCGTCGTAGCGCGCGTCATAGCGCACCCGGCCCTTGGCCTTGTAATAGCCGCCGTCCCAGTTGTCCTCCAGATTGGCTTTGAAATACATGGCCTTCTGCGTGACCTGATCGTCACCGTGCAGGCGCAGAGCCGTGGCCACGCCGATTTCGGCGTCGGCGTAATCGGGCTTGAGGTCGTCGACTTCCAGGGCCGCGAGGGCCGCCGGAGCAGCCATGCACGCCCACACCGTCCACGCGATGCGGTTGATAGATCCTGGCATCGCTTACATTCCCAACCCGACGCCGCCATCGATCACCAGGCTCTGGGCCGTGACCCCTCCCGCTTCAGGACTGGCCAGGTAACGCACCATCGCGGCCACTTCTTCGCTCTGGATGAAGCGGCGCATCGGCAGTTTTTTCTTCGCGTTGCGCACGATCTGTTCCTGGGTCAAACCGGCAATCGCCGCTTGCGTCGCCAGTTCGCCCTGCAGCATCGGGGTATCGATCCACGCCGGCAGAATCGCATTGACCGTGATCTGCCGCGAGGCCAGGTCCAGCGCCAGGGCCTTGGTCATGCCGACGATGCCGTGTTTGGAAGCGCAGTACGCGGTATTGCGCACCTTGCCGGCACGCCCGAGGATCGAGGACATGTTGATGATCCGTCCGCGATCCGGAATCAGCGCCAGGCACAACGAGGTGACGTAGAACGTACCGTTGAGGTTGACCGAAATCACCTTGTGCCAGTTATGCAGATCCTCAGGCTCGTTTTCGTTGCAGATGCCGGCGCTGTTGACCAACACGTCGACCTGCCGGACCTGGGTGCCGAGCTGCTTGAAGAACGCTTCCATGGCCGGCAGGTCGGCGATGTTCGCCGCGTGGGTCTCGACCCGCGCCTTGATCCGCTCCTGCTGCTCATCGACCCAGCCCTGCAGCTGTGGCAAGTCGAGGTCCAGCAGGATCAGGTGATTGTCGCCATTGGCCGCGAAGTCCTCGGCCACCGCGCGGCCGATGCCCTTGGCCGCACCGGTAATCAGAATGGTGCGGCTCATGGCATTTTTAACCCGCCGTTCACCGGCAGGACCTCCCCGGTCAGGTACAGGCCCCGGTCGGCGAGGTACAACACCGCTTCGGCAATCTCCTCCGGTTCGGCGTAACGCTTGATCAGCAGCCGCGACTGGATTTGCTCCTCCTGGCTACCGATCAGCGCCGTGCTCATCTCGGTCTTGACGATGCCCGGGGCCACCGCGTTGACCCGAATGTTGCGCGGCGCCAGCTCGACCGCCAGCGCGCGGGTCATGGCCTCGACCCCGCCCTTGGCCGCGGCGTAGTTGCTCTGGCCCTTGCCGGGCTTTTGCGCGGCGACCGAACTGATATTGACGATGCAACCACTGCGCTGGCGCAACATGCCCGGCAGCACTTGCTGACAGCAGAGCAAGGTGCCGACCAGATTGGTCTGGATCACGTCGACGATGTCACGCACGGGCATCGTCGCCAGCAAGCCGTCACGGGTAATGCCGGCGTTGTTGACCAGCAGATCGACACGCTGGAAATGCGCCTCGACCCGCCCGAAGAATGACTGGATGCTGTCGCCGCTGCTGATATCGCATTGCAGCGCCAGGCAATCCACACCCGACGCCTGCACCTCATCGCGCAAGGCCATCGCGGCCACTTCATCACGCACATAACTGAACGCGACGTGATAACCGGCACCCGCCAGCGCCAGGACGATCGCCCGGCCGATGCCACGGCTGCCGCCGGTCACTACTGCTACTTTGTTCGGCATGACCGTTCCTTACAGCGAGTTGTCGGTTTTGAACTGGGCGAGGCTGAAGCCATGGGTCGCGGCCAGCGCACGGATCTGCTGCACTTGCTCGCGGCTGATGTCGCCGTAGGAGTAGTGCTGTTTCATTCCGGACAAGCCCATCAACACCGACTCCGCCATGCAGGCATACAGTTGCCCTTGCTTGAGGTAGGCGCGCACGTTGTGGGCCAGGCCGTCGCCCATCGGCGTCTGGACAATCCCGCCGTGCATGTACAGCACGTCGGAACGCTGGCTCGCGAGGTTCTGGTCGACGTTCAGCGGTACCGCGATGTCGCAGATCACGCTGTTCTCGGCAAAGTGCTCGGCGCCGAGAAACGCCTGTGGTGCATTCGCCGCGCAGAGCACGATGCGCGCCTGTTTCAGGACACTCAGGTCATTGCTGACGGTGATGAAGGCGTTGGCCCCCAGTTGCTCGTCGACCAGTTGCGCCACGCGCTGACCGAGGTCGGCACTGTTGCCATGGGCTTGCAACAAGGCATCGATACCCCGCAGTTGCTGCAGGCGAGTGGCGAGGCGATCGTGCTCGACGACACCCTTGAGAATCGCGCGGGCGGCTTCGGCGTAAATCTGCTGCGCGGTTTTCTCCAGGCGCCGCAGCGAGCCGTCGCGACCACTGCCGATCAGGATCAGGTGTTCAACGCTGGTGGACAGCAGCGAGGCGTAGGTCGAGGCAATGTTGCCAGCGGCACCGACCACGGCGGCGGTCTGCTGGCCCAGCTCCAGGCCTTGCTGTTTACAGCCCTGCTCGATCGCTTCCAGGCCCATGCCGATGGTCAGCGCATTGCCCGAAGTCAGTGCCATGTCAGGAATTTTCAGGGCCTGGCAGTTGTTGGTGACGATCGAGGTGTACATGCCCAGCCCGGCCACGCTGTAGCCATCGGCGCGCGCGTCCTTGATGCGATTGCCGACTTCCTCGCGGATGGTGTCCAGATCGCCGTTGGCGATGTAGGCCGCCATCGCATCGGAATCCATGCACAGCGGGTACAGGGTGAACTCCACGGCAGTACCGAGTTTCGAGCGGATCTGCACCGGGCCGATCGGCGCAGCGCGGCGCTCCGGCGCCATGCGCTTGATGAACTCGCGCTTCTGCTCGGCGCTGAGGCTCGACAGCGAAGGGTCGACGTCGCTGAGCATGTCCGCATCAATCAGGTGGTTGATGAACGCCACGCGGGCTACCACGCGCACGTTCTCGTCAGGCTTTGGGAGGCTTTCGGTCTCCTTGAAGCTGACGTCGCGCGCCGGCACCTGGGCGATGCTGTCGGCACATACGCCGGCCGCCAGCGGGAACGCATCGCGACGACGCAGCATGTCGCAGACTTTTTGCAGCGAAGCGATCAGGCCATCGATTTCCTCGAAGGTGATGCACACCGGAGGCTCCAGACGAATCACATTGGCGTTGCTGCCCGACGGCGCAACGCGCAGCGACTCGAACTGCAACAGGTAGCCGGCAATGATGTAGCCCAGCGCATCGTTGTATTGCGCCGACGCCTGAACCAGCGAGTTGGTGCCGGTCAGATCGTGCAGTTCGAAACCCAGCAGCAGACCGCGCCCACGCACATCGGCGATCACGTCCGGATAAGCCGACTTGAGTTCCAGCAGCGACGCCTTGAGGTATTCGCCCTTCTTGTTCACGTCCTTGAGCATGGCGCTGTCGTTCTCGAACAGCCGACGCAGGGCGGCCAGCGCGATATGGCAGGAGGCATCGTCTTCAGCGAAGGTCGAGCTGTGGATGTAGCTGAAATCATTTTCGTAATGGCTGGCGCGAATCACCGTGGCAGCGATTTTCATCAAGCCGCCACCCAGCGCTTTGGACAGGCAGTAGTAGTCGCCCTGCAGGTTGAAATGGCTGGCGCCGAGCAAGGTGCCGGTGCGCCCGAAACCCGACTGCACTTCGTCGATGACCAGCGGGCATTGCTGCTCGTTGCACAGGCGACGCAGGCCCAGGTAGAACTCTTTGGCAAACTCGTTGATCCCGCCCTCGCCCTGGATCGGCTCCAGCAGCACCGCGGTAATTGCACTGAACGCTTCACGGCGCACGCGCAGGGTTTCACCGCTCCATTCCAGGCTCAGCCAGTGGTGCTGGTGGCGGGCCGGCAGGTCTTGAAGCTGTTGTGGTTGATGCGGGTCGATGAACTCGACATTCAGTCCGAACCGGGCAAATGGCTTGCGGTATTGCTTGCCGTAAGTCAGCTGCACGGTGTTCACCAGCTTGCCGTGGAAGCTGCCGCGTACGGCGAGAAATACCGGCTCGACGTGCAGCAGCGCCAGGTTGTGCTGACGCACCGCCTCGGCCACCTGGCGCACGGTCACGCAAGACAGGTTCGGCGGCAGCAGGCCGGCCGGCAGGTCGAGATCATCGATCTCCAGTTCGACATAAGCCTTGTCGCTGGCCACCAGATTGGCCAGTTCGAAATCGCGCTCGTCGAACTGCTTCTGCAGGTTTTTCTGGCGACGGTACTCGGCATGCTTGACGGCGATTTCCACCGACTCGGCGCCGCTGTTGGAGAACGTGGAAATGTAGCGTTCGGTGTTATTCAACTCACGGTTGAACGCTTCACTGAGCTCGCGCCCCAACTGCCCCGCTGCCCCCCGCACCGACATTTGCGCGTTGAACGGCACGTCTGCGCGCAACAGCCCACAGAGTTGATCGACGAACTGCGGATCGTTGTGACCGTACAGCGCGGCACCGTAGCCACCGAGAAAGTCGGTGACGGTCACTTCGTCACCCTGCTTGTCGCGGTAAAACAGTTTGCTGCCCAGCGCTCGATGGAACTGGCATTCCAGGCCCAGAGCCTGCATCAGTTCAACGAATTTCGGCCGAACGTAATCGCGATAATCCATGACAGTCATATCCCTTGAGTTAAAAAATCAGAAGCGATGTAGTGCCTTCAAACGGTCAGTCGGCCGCCTGGAAGTCAAGTTGGTAACAGGCGCTGAAGCCGTTGTCGTCGCGGTTGATCACCAGGCAGTCGTGCAGGACGGCATCTCGCGGTTCGCCCAGCACAAACGGCAGGTGCGCATCCACCGGCTGCGTTAGCCCGGCGATCGGCGCGATGCTTTGGGCCAGCAGCGTGTGTCGGGCCAGAATCAGGTCGACCAGGCTCGGCGCACCGCTGAGGATGCCGGTCAGCGCAGTGCTGCTGGTGATGTGCGCGGCACCGGTGCGGGCCAGCGTGCGGGCCAGATCGGCATCTTTGTGCGGATCGCCGGTGGCACTGCTGATCAGCAGATCCGCCTGTTGGTCCGGCAGACTCAGCGAGTCCAGGCGCGGATGCGCGAACAGCGCCGTCAGGCAGGTCTGCGGCCCTGGCGGCAGGTCAGCGGCACGGCGCAGCACCAGCGCTGCGGCGCCTTCGCCGGCAATTCCGCCCGTGCCCTGGCGATCGAATGCGCGCATCTGTTGTGAGCCATCGGAACTGATCACGCCCGCTTCAGCCAGGGCGGCCAACGCCAGCGGATCGAGTTCACTGCCGGCCCCGACCACGATCGCCACATCGATTCGCCCGCTCTGCAAGGCGCTGTGCGCCTGACGCAATGCCGCCAGATTACCGGCCACGCCTTGCATATAAGCGTTGCATTCACATTCCAGTTTCAACGCCAGGCTGACCACCCCGAGCAAACCGTTGCTCAGACTTTTAAGCACCAGAAACGGGTCGAGCGCACGTTCCTGCAGCACTCGCTGGGCGAGGCGACGCATGTCGGCGCCGCTATCGGTCTGGCACTCATGAAGCAGTTCGCCGTAAGACGCCACGGACGGATGGGTATACCCGCCCTGACAGCAATAGAGGCCATAACGCAAGCCGTCCCGACCCGGTTCAACACCGGCTTCGGCCAGCGCCTGACGCGCCGCACTCACGCCCCAGATCACCGCTGGCGGGCAGTAACGCTGCAGGTTTTGCGCAACGTCCTGACGGCTGCGTTGGTGCGTGGCGTCATCGATCTGTCCGAACGCAGCGATGCGCTCGCTGCGAAACAACGGCGATTGCACTGGCGCAATCGCGCTGCGACCTTCAAGGGCCGCCGACCAGAAACGCTCGACACCCCAACCGCTGGGCAACACACAACCGCTGCCAGCGATGGCAATACGCGCAGTGGCGTTAGTCATTGTCCGTGCTCCCGATATTTGCCAAGGGCCAGCGAGGTGTTCAGGCCACCAAAGCCAAAGGAATTGCTGAGGGCGTAATCCACACGACGGCTGACGGACTGGCCAGCGCAATAATCCAGATCGCAGCGCTCATCCGCCTCATGCAGGTTCACGGTCGGCGTGACCAGATCATTCAGGCAGGCCAGCGCCGTGACGATGCACTCCGGTGCCCCGGCAGCCGCGATCAGATGGCCGAATTGCGATTTGTTGGCACTGACCGCCAACGCCTGGTAATGCTTGTGCTGAGCGAATACCTGCTTGATGGCCAGGGTCTCCGCCACATCATTGAGCGGCGTCGACGTGCCGTGGGCATTGATCAGGTCGATCTGCTGCGGCTGCAGGCCGGCATCGTCCAGCGCCGCTTGCATCGCCAGCGCGGCGCCACGACCTTCGGGCTGCGGCGCGGTGACCTTGTAGGCATCCAGGCTGCTGCCGAAGCCGAGCACTTCGGCATACGGCGTGGCGCCGCGCGCCAGGGCATGTTCAAGGCTTTCCAGTACCACGAAACCACCGCCCTCGCCGGCGATCAGGCCGCTGCGGTCACGATCAAACGGGCGGCACAGATCGGCCCCCCAGCGTTGTTCGCCCGAGGCAGCGCCCAGCAGGTACAACGCAGCCATGGTGTCGAGGTTGAGCACCGAGTCGGCGCCACCGGCCACGGCAACGTTCACTTCGCCGCGACGAATCATCTGAAACGCGTTGCCGATCGCCTGGGAAGCGCCGGCGCAGGCACTGCTGATATTGATCACCGGCCCCTCACAACCGAGGTCGTCGGCAATCACTCGCGCCAGCCGGTCGTTGCCCTGGCACAGGGAACCTTCGGCATTGACGTGCGCAGCGCGCGCCATCAGATGCTGCCAGCCCGGTACAGCGCCGTCCGGTGCCTGCGTCAGGAGCATGTCGGCGAGCATGTGTTGCGGTGCCCCGGAGGCACACAGCACGGCGGCATCGCGCAATTGCTCGGGCGCCAGACCGCTGTCGGCGACGGCCTGGGTGGCGGCCACCCAGCCAAAGCGACTGCGTTTTTCCAGGGGCAGCGTCCAGGCTGGATGGTCTTGCAGGTGCCCGGGCAACAGCGCCATGTCCACGGGTGCCGCGTAGCGTACCGGGAACGCATTGTCCTGCAGGTCTTGCGGCTGCCACGGGCGCACGCAATGTTCAGCGCCGAGCATTTTTTCCCAGAGGGTCTGCCATTCGAAACCGAATCCGGTTACCGCGCCCATTCCGGTGATCACAATCCGTGTCGCACTCATGCGTACTTCTCCAGGGTTTCACTGGCCAACAGCAACGCGCCCCAGTGACCGGCGCGACCATGACTGACGAGCAGGGTGTAGCCGGGCACCGCGCCCGCGTCGCGACTGTGGTGCAAGCTCAGCGCGACCTCAGTCAGCAAGCCACTGGCCCCCAACTCGCCAGTCATCGCGCGGACACTGCGCAGGCTGTGCGGCGCCGCTTCAAGCAGGCGGGTCAGTTGTCGGTCGGCGGGATTGCCAACCACCTGCGCAAGGTCACCCAAGCGCAGTTTTTCCTGACTCAGCGCCTGGTCGATCACGCGTTGGCCGACGGCCAGCGAGCGTTGCGGATCCGCGCTGTAGCCCCGGGCAAACCCGGCGATGCGCAAGACCTGCGCAGCGCCCTGTGCCGCTGTCGAACTGAGTAACAGTGCTGCGGCGCCTTCGCCGTAGACCGGCTCGTCCGCCAGGGCGGGTTCGCGCAGGTACAGGGCCGGCGTCAGGTTCGGACTGCTGCTGACCACCAGCGCCGCGTCGGCGTGTTGTTCAGCGATCTGCTGACAGGCCTCGATCAGCGCATCAAGTCCGGCGTTGTCCTGAGAGCAGAAGCCGCCCATCGGCCCGTGGCAGTTCAACGCTTCGGCCACGTAAGCCATCACGCTGCTGTTGAGCAGCGTCAGCGCATGCAGTGGCGGCGTATTGGCTAACAGTTGCGCGAGCTGTTTGTGCGGCTGTTCAAGAATCGCTTGCACCGCATCCCAGCAAGGGCTCGGTGCGTCCACTTCCGGAATGGCTGCGGTCAGGGCGATGCGTGCGGCAGGCAGTTGCAGCGCCGCCAGCGCAGGCGCCAGGCGTGCGGCGCAGTGCAGCAGGCGCAAGCCCTGCGGCTCGACGCTGCGCTGAATCTTGCGATCAAACAGGTCGCTGGCCAGGCGCGGCGTGGGCAGCGCAAAGGCGTTGCGTTGCGGGTCGAATGCCAGCGGTGGCGGCGACGATGGCGAACCGAGCAGGTCGGTACATTCACTGCCCGCCGCATTCAGCACGGCAGCGGCATTGACGTAGATGGCTCTGTTCATGTCATGCCCTCCCCAGAACCAGCGAGCTGTTGACGCCGCCGAAACCGAAGGAGTTGGACATCACCACATTGACCGACTGCCGCAATGGCTCGCTGAGGAACTTCAGCGAAGGGTATTCAGCGCGCTCGGCGTCATAGTTCAAGGTCGGCAACAGCACGCCATCGCGCAAGGTCATCAGCGACAACACCGCTTCAATCGCGCCGCTGCCCGCCAGCGAATGGCCGATGGCCGACTTGTTGGCGGTGAAGGTCATGATGTCCTGGCATTCGCCAAACAGCCGTTGCAGGGCCAACGCCTCGCAACTGTCATTGGCCTGGGTGGAGGTGCCGTGGGTATTGACGTGTTGCACGGCACTGCGCAGCAGCCCGGCATCTTCGATTGCAGCGTCCATGCATTCCTCGTACTTGCTGCCATCCCGGCTGCTGGAGGTCATCTTCTGGGCTTCGCAGACATTGGCGTAGCCCAGGACGCGTCCCAATGGCCTGGCTTTGCGCCGCTGGGCATGCTCGGCAGACTCAAGAATCACCAAGGCCGCGCCCTCGCTCAATACAAAGCCACTGCGATCGGGCATGAACGGGCGACTCTGCTCGCCTGCCGGCAGATCGGCCTGGCACAACGCGCCAAGGCTGTTGAACATGTAATAAGGCAACTCGTTGGCCATCAGCTCCACCGCACCGCAAATCGCCAGATCCACCTCACCGCGCTCGATCGCCCGGTAAGCGCTACCGATGGCCATGGTGCCGGCGGCGCAGGCATCAGAGTGAGTCGAGATGCAGTCGCGGATACCGAGCCAGTCCGCCAGGTGCTGCGTCTGTTGGTCGACCCTGCGCGAGAAGGCCGTGCCCGACGGGGCCGGAAGGTCCAGCAGGCGATCCAGATCGACGCGCCCCTCTTCATCCATGCAACGACCGACGCGCTGTAGATCGTGACTGTCGGCACAGTATTTATTGGCCCCCAGAAACAGGCCGCTACGACTGTGGGCAAAGTCGGCCGGGGTCAGGCCGGCGTGTTGCAACGCCTGTCGCGCGACGTACTCGGCCAGCACGCTTTGCCGGGCATGCAGCGCCGCATTGCCGCCGAAACCGGCGGCGATCTGCTGCCACTGCGCCTCATCGATAAACCCGGCCGCACTGTTGCGAAACCCCAATGCCTGGAACCGGGGATGCTCGCGGACACAGGACTGCTTCCGGCAGATGCGTTCGAACAACGTGGCAGCGTCCAGCGCCATGGGCGCAACCAGGCCGAACCCGCTCACATAGACTTCTCGTGCCCGCATGAGAGCTCCTACACCGTCTCTTTGACGTGAGTGGCGACAAACTGCTCGACCAGTTGACGAGAAACTTCGTCGCCATCGGCCGGCGTCAGTCGTGCGCTGCACGCACCGCAGACCACTTGCTGGCGCTCGTTGAGCACGGCTTGATGAGCGTTGCAGTCAGGGCAGCTCGCGGGCAGATAATTGAACAGATTGCGGCACTGCTGCGCCCAGTTGAGAACCGTGGTGGCCGCGAACACCTGCGCCGGTTGCATGCCGGCCTTGAGCTGGTCGGGCGCATAGGCGCTCAGGCTTTGCTCGAGCAGGGTCTTGCCGTTTTCGGTAATCCGGCCGTTGGCGAGAAACTCGCTGGCGTCGCCACAAACGGCGATCGCATGGTCCAGAACGCTGGTCTTGGGCAGCGTGCAACCATATTGGCGCCCCAGTTGAAAGCTGAGGTCGACGATATCCAGCGAATCCGCCCCCAGGTCTTCGACGATGCTGCTGTGCTCATCGATTTCCTCAGCACCCATTACCAACAGCTGCGCCAGGATGGTACGGGTGCTGGTAATGACTTGTTCCAAGTCCAGTGGATTGTTCATTTCTATCTCCCTATATGTCGCGACTGATTCATTTCTTCCGTATACGAGAAGTAACTTTTCCCACAGCAACTTCTCACGCGGCGGCAATCTAAACTCTGCCCTTAAGGGGAGAGTCAACGAACTATTTAAAGTTTTCGATCATTTGAGACGAGCGTGCAAAAGCCCGGAAATACTGCACTCGACTGGTGCAGGCTAGCCGTCGGAAAGACATATTTACTTAACAAAGGCTGCGTATGGTGAAGCGCGACCGTCGTACCACCACAACTATCCAAAGCAACTTAGCTCGGGCCATCTCGGCGTATAAACCATCAAGTTAAAGCAAGTAATTTTGTTATAACGCCATAACCTTTTTTTCAGATCAGTACTGATCTTTAAATATGTTCCTTGGCGATACGTTAACCATTTGGTGCAATCGGTCGCTGCGTTTATGAGCAACTGAATGTCGAGTACAGACAACCGGCAAAGTACACGGCGCTATACGGTGCAGCTTCCGTTTCAAGACCCGCCTGGAGCTCAGCCATGACTGCACCTATCACCGTTCTGCGCGACACCCACCCGCTGCCGGTACTCGATGCCTGCAAATGGGAAAAACTCGAAGGCGACCCGCACACCGTCAACCTCAACGCCTACACCAGCGAAGACGGCAGCAAGATCATGGGCACCTGGATCTGCACGCCGGGCAAGTGGCGGGGCGATTACGTGAAGTGGGAGTACTGCCACTTCCAGGAAGGCTACTGCATCATCACCCCGGACGGCATGGCGCCGATTCACCTGCGCGCCGGCGACATCTTCGTGGTTGAACCGGGGATGAAAGGCACCTGGGAAGTGGTCGAGACCGTGCGCAAATATTTCGTCTTCGCCTGATGCAAAAAAAGCCGGGAAACCACCCGACGTGATTTCCCGGCAACACCTACTGCATTCTGACTGACGCCATGGTTGTGACGCCTGTGAAATTTTGTGGCGAGGGGATTTATCCCCGATCAGCTGCGCAGCAGTCGCAAGACCTGAGCACTCGGTTCAACTGACCCTCCGTAGAGGGCCGCTTCGCGCCCCAACGGGGCGGTGCGACGTTTCGCTAAATCCCCTCGCCACAAAGAATCGCACCCTGCGGCAGTTACTGCGGCTTGCGATAGCTGTTGATGATCGCCGAGAAGTCTTTCCCGCCGTCACCGCGCTGGCTCATCGCCTGATACAACTGTTGCGCCACCGCGCCGAGCACCACCGGTTGGTGCGCCTGACGTGCCGCTTCGGTTGCCAGGCCCAGATCCTTGAGCATCAGTTCGGCCCCGAAACCGCCGGTATAGCCACGCGAGGCTGGCGCCGTTTCGACGATGCCCGGCCACGGGTTGTACATTTCCGAACTCCAGCAACGCCCGGTCGAGCTGTTGATGATGCCGGCCAGCACCGAAGTGTCGATCCCTAATGCATCGCCCAGCGCCATGGCTTCGCTGACGCCGACCATCGAGATCGCCAGCAGCAGGTTGTTGCAGATCTTGGCGATCTGCCCGGTGCCGACTTCACCGCAATGCACGATGTTGCGACCCATCTGCGCCAGCACTGGCTGCAGAGTGGCGAACAGCGCTGGCGTCGCGCCGACCATGAAGGTCAGCGTGCCAGCCGTCGCACCACCGGTGCCGCCGGAGACCGGCGCATCAGCCATCGCCACGCCTTGCTTGGCCGCTGCGGCCGCAACATCACGGGCGGTCTGCGGATCGATAGTGCTGCAATCCACCGCCGGCACGCCTTTGCCGATGCCGGCCAACACACCGTCCTCACCGAGCCAGACGCTGCGCACATGCACCGCCGCCGGGAGCATGGTGATCACCAGTTCGGCGTCTTCAGCCGCTTCACGGGCCGAAGCGCGAATGGTCCCGCCCAGTTGCTCCAGCTCAGCCAGCACCGTCTTGTTCAGGTCGACCAAGTTCAACGAATGGCCGGCCTTGATCAGGTTGCGCGCCATCGGCGCGCCCATGTTGCCCAGACCGATAAATGCGATTTTCATGGCCATTCCTCAGCGCAGGTTGATGGTGGTGTTCACGCCGTCGTTGACGCTGTCGTCATCGAACCAGCGCGCCGTGACCGTTTTGGTCTGGGTGTAGAACTGCACCACTTGTTTGCCATACGGACCGAGGTCGCCAAGTTTCGAACCGCGCGAACCGGTGAAGCTGAAGAACGGCACCGGCACCGGAATCGGGATGTTGATACCGACCTGACCAACGTCGATTTCACTCTGGAATTTACGCGCCGCCGCACCGCTCTGGGTGAACAGGCCCGTGCCGTTGCCGAACGGGTTGGCGTTGACCAGTGCAATCGCCTGATCAAGGGTGTCGACTTCCAGCACCACCAGCACCGGGCCGAAGATTTCCTGGGTGTAGATCTGCATGGAGGGGGTCACGCCCGAGAACAGGGTCGGGCCGACGAAGTTGCCTTGCTCGTAGCCCGGCACCTTGATATCGCGACCATCGAGTTCAAGCCTGGCGCCTTCCTTGATGCCGCTTTCGATCAGATCGAGAATCCGCGCCTTGGCTTTTTTCGAGATCACCGGGCCAACATCAGTGCCCGCCTCGCTGCCGGCGTTGACCTTGAGTTTCTGCGCCAGCGCTTTCAGGTCCGGCAGCCATTGTTTCGCCGCACCGACCAGCACCACCACCGAAGTGGCCATGCAGCGCTGACCGGCCGCACCGAAACCGGCGCCGACCAAGGCATTCAGCGTTTGCTCACGATTGGCGTCCGGCAGCACCACGGCGTGGTTCTTCGCGCCCATCATCGATTGCACGCGTTTGCCGTGTTTGCCGGCCAGGTCGTAAACGTGGGTACCGACGGAGGTCGAACCAACGAACGACACCGCTTTGATGTCTTTGTGGGTGCACAGGCCATCAACCACGTCTTTACCGCCGTGCACCACGTTGAGCACGCCAGCCGGAACGCCGGCCTCGATCGCCAGCTCCACCAGCAGCATGGTAGACAGCGGATCCTGTTCCGAAGGCTTCAAGACGAAGGTGTTGCCGCAGGCAATGGCCATCGGGAACATCCACAGCGGAATCATCGCCGGGAAGTTGAACGGGGTGATGCCGGCGCACACGCCGATTGGCTGGCGCAGGGTGTAGGTATCGACGCCGCCCGCCACGTTTTCGGCGAACTCGCCCATTTGCAGGGTACCGATCGAACAGGCGTGCTCGACCACTTCCAGGCCACGAAAAATATCGCCCTCGGCGTCGGCAATGGTCTTGCCCTGCTCGGCGCTCAGCACCACGGCGATGCGTTTGGAGTGCTCGCGGATCAGCGCCTGCAGCTTGAGCATGATGCGCATGCGCGCGCCGATCGGGGTCAGTTTCCAGGTCTGAAAGGCGCGGTGTGCGGCACTGATGGCGGCATCGACTTCAGCGGCCGTGGCGAACGGCACCTTGGCCAGCACTTGCTGGGTCGCCGGGTTGACGATGTCGTGCCACTCGGTGGTCTGCGATTCGACCCACTCGCCGTCGATCAGCAGCTTGACCTTCTGGACCGTGGTTTCGTTGGGCGTAAGCGATGCGTTCATGCTGGTCTCCGAAACTTGTTTTTATCGTAGGAGCCAAGGCGAAAGGTTCGCCCTGAGATGAGGCGTGTGTCACGAATTGGTTGTCGGACTGTTTTTGGAGTATAGATGTGCAAACTTCTAATAAGAACGCACATATAAGCCCGTCCATCATGCAAAAAAACATCACCTCCCTGGGGTCGCTGAACTGGGACGACCTCAAGTTTTTCCTCGAAGTCGCCCGCACCCGCAAGGCCAGCACCGCGGCCAAACGGCTCGCCGTCGACTACACCACGGTGTCGCGGCGTATCAGTTCGCTGGAAGCGGCATTGGGTACGCTGCTGTTCGAAAAATCGCGCACCAGCGGTTTTGTGCTGACCACCGAAGGTCAGCGTTTGCTGGGTTATGCCGAGTCGATTGAAAGCACGCTGCATATGGCCTGCGAGCAGGTCTCGGGATCGGGCGTGGCCCTCTCCGGGCATGTGCGCATGGGTTGCACCGAGGGCTTCGGCAGCTTTTTCATCACCCCGCAGCTGAGCCATTTCGTCGACGCCTACCCGGCGATCTCGGTGGACATCCTGCCGCTGCCGCATTTCATCAGCCTGTCCAAGCGTGAAGCCGATATCGTCATTGCCCTGGAGCGTCCGGAGCATGGGCCGTATGTGTGCTGCAAACTCTGCGACTACCGTTTGCAGCTCTACGCCACCCAGGACTACCTCGACAAACACCCACCGATCCGCCGTCCGGCAGACTTGGGCAAGCATCAATTCATCAGTTATGTGGATGACCTGGCGTTCAGCTCGGAGCTGCTGTACCTGGCGAACGTGCTGCCCGGCGCCAACGCCCATCTGCGCAGCACCAGCGTGATCGCGCAGTTCGTTGCGGCGCAGCAGGGGCGTTCATTGGCAATACTGCCGTGCTTCCTCGCCGCGCAGGATCCGCGCCTGCTGCCGGTGCTGCCGGAGGAAATCGACATCACCCGGCAGTTCTGGATGTACTGCCGGGAGGATCTGCGCAAGTTGAAACGGATCACCCTTTTGTGGGATTACATCCGTGGGGTGACCGAGCGCAATCAGGGTCTGCTGATGGGGCAGACGCGGGAGATGCGGTTTGCCGATTAATCGGCGCTGACCACAATCGACACCCGGCGGTTTTCGGTGCGTCCTCCTGGCGTGTTGTTGGGCGCTACTGGTTCGCTGCTGCCCAGGCCCTGCAACTGGATGTTTTCTTCTTTCATGCCAACGGTGGTCAGCACCTTGGCCACACTCCTGGCACGGCGCAGTGATAGTTGCTGGTTGTAGGTTTCCTTGCCCGACGCATCGGTGTGACCGTCGACGCGTACTCGTTCGATGCCAACACCGACCAGCGCCTTGCCGATTCGCTCGACGATGTCGGTGCTCTCGCGGTTCAGGCTTTCGATATCGCTGCCAAACAGCACTTTGCCGGACAGGCCAAACTCCCAGCCCTCGTCGGTCGGCTCGAAGCCCTGTTGTTTGAGTACGGCGATCTGCGCCGGAGTCAGGCCTTCTGGCGGCGCAGTCTGGCAACCGGTCAGCGCCAGTACGGCGATCATCAGCAACGCGGAAAACAATCGAGCGGGAAATGTGAACACGGGAATCAGCTCCTGGTTTGAAGATTGACAACCGGGTTCTCCGACCCGGCAGTGAATTGAGCGCCACGCGACAGGCGCTTGGCCTGATACATCGCGGCGTCGGCGGCATTGAGCAAGGCACCTGGCGTGGCGCCATGATCGGGGAAAACCGCAATGCCGATACTGAGCGAAGTCACCACACTGGTGTCGCCCGGCAGCGCGATGGGCATGTCCATGCTGGCGAGAATCTTGTCGGCAATACGCTCGGCGTCCTCGATCTTGTGCAGCGGCGCGAGCAGCACGGCGAACTCATCGCCGCCGAGACGCGCCACCAGATCCTCTTCACGCAGTTGCGCGCGGACCCGATTGGCGACCGCCACCAGCACGGCATCGCCAGCGGCGTGACCGAAGTTGTCATTGATGCCTTTGAAACGGTCGCTGTCGAGAAACAACACCGCCACCCGCTCATTGAGCTTGCCGGCATTGCGCAGGGCCCGAATCAACCGCCCCTCGAAAAACGCACGGTTCGGCAAGCCGGTGAGGCTGTCGTGGCTGGCCTGATGGGCGAGGGTTTCGTTTTCGCTTTGCAGGTGGGTTTGCCA
Source organism: Pseudomonas sp. AD21 (assembly GCF_002878485.1). Taxonomy (NCBI): domain Bacteria; kingdom Pseudomonadati; phylum Pseudomonadota; class Gammaproteobacteria; order Pseudomonadales; family Pseudomonadaceae; genus Pseudomonas; species Pseudomonas sp. AD21. The sequence continues at coordinate 10,762 of NZ_NQYG01000052.1, read as the reverse complement.
GGATTCTAGTTCGTCGAGCAGGGCATTGAAGTCGTTGCCCAGGTTATCGAGCTCGGCGATCTGCGCCGGCGGTACGCGTCGATCCAGCGCGCGCTCGCTGCGGGCAGCGTGGGCCACCGCCGCGAGGCTGCGAAGCGGGCCGGTAATGCCGCGCAACTGTCGCCGCGCCAGATACAGCGCGACCCAGGCACTGATGGCGGTGCAGAGCACGATCCCTGCCAGACCGCTGAGCAAGAAGCGCATCAGGCTGCCGCCGTGACCGACCAGCAGAATGTGACCGATTTCGCGATCCTGATGCACGATCGGCAGGCTGACCGGTTTTTCCAGGACGGTACGAGTGATCTGCATTTCCAGCTCGGAGAACAGACCGTTCTCGGGCCGCTGCCAACGCGCCAGCAACTGACCCTGAGCGTCGAGAACCTGAGCGTCCGCCACTTCTTCGGTGGACGCGATCAAGGCCAGTGCTTCAGTCGCCGCGCCCTTGTCGTTGAACACTACCGCCGCTTCCACGGTGTAGCTGATCGAGCGCGCAATGAGCTGCAGGTTGTGGTCGGCGTACACCCGCAACGCGAGAACGCCCAGCAGGGTCAGCGACGCGCTGGCCATCGCCACGGCCACCAGCGCGACAATCAAATGTCCACGGCCAATGACCGATCCCAGCGTCGGGCGGCTTCTGGAACCGAACAGTTTCATGGCACCGCCGGTTTGCGGCGCGACAACTGCAGTACGCTCGGGTGGATGCGTACACCGCTGCGGGCGACGGAGTCGAGATTGACCTCGAAGGAAACCTGCTCATCGCCGACCCGCAGGCAGAAAAGGCTACCGACCGTGCACTGATCCCCCCCTTCGCTGATGCTCAGCACCGGATGGCCGATCAATGACGCGAAGAGCCGACTGCGTTCATCGACAGTGAGTTTGCCGATGTACACCGCATCGCATTCACTGACGATCGCCGGGTTATCAGCCAGCAGCCGACGTACGGCGACCGGCCGACCAGTAGCTTGTGTGGTGCCTTTGACCAGATCGTCGGTGTATTCAGTGGGACCGACGATGCACAGGCGCAACTGCGCAGGTTCAACCGGCCAGCGCGCGTAGCTGAGGATGCCAAGCACGACCTGCGTCACTGCCTGGGCACGTTGCTCGGCCATGCCCGCTGGCGTTTGTGGCTGCGCGATGGCAGCGCCCGCCAGCAAACAGAGCAGACCGACAAGCAATGCGTGCGTGCAGCGAACCACGCGCTCTGTCGCCCAGACAGCCACCTTCATGCAGGGATTCTCTTGGATCGTACCGAAATGATGCCGCAACGATAGCACAGCGGAGTAACACCAGCGAGACAGCGCCATCTGACCGATCGGTCAGTAATCGGCGCAAAACGCCTGTGCTTTCACCCCTGAGCCTGGCTGTCCTCCTCCAGTTCCAACATCAGTCCGCTCAGGCGCTTGACCTTGCGCTGCACCGCCTCTTCAAACACCCCGGCCCGGGGCTCAATCAAGGTGAACCAGTGCTTGGCCCGGGTAATACCGGTGTAGATCAATTCCTTGGTCAATACCGGATTCAAAGCATCTGGCAGGATCAGTGCGGTGTGGGCAAACTCCGAGCCCTGGGATTTGTGCACCGTCATTGCATACACCGTTTCAACGTCGTTGAGCCGGCTTGGCAGCACGAAACGCACACCGCCCTGACCATCGTTACGCGGAAAGGCAACGCGCAACACCGGTTTACCGACGTCCGGGCCTTCGCGCTCGGGCAACTTGAGGGCGATGCCAATATCGCCATTCATCAGGCCCAGACCGTAGTCGTTGCGGGTCATCAACACCGGCCGCCCTTCGTACCATTGCTGGTCATGCTCGATCAGGCGCGCCTTGAGCAGAGCTTCGGTGATCCGCAGATTCAGACCTTCAACGCCCCAAGGTCCCTTGCGCACGGCGCACAACAACTGGAAAGTGTCGAACGCCTGCAACACATCCCGCGCCCAGTTGACCCAGTCCGGATGCTCCAGCGGTCTGCCCGTGGGCGGGCGTTGGTTGCGCATCACGTTCAAATAGTGGCGATAACCTTGGGGACCTTCGCCATGGCCGTCGAGCAGCAGCCGCTCGAGCTGATGATCGTGTTCACCCTTGAGCGGCAGCGAAAATACATCGTCGTAGTGACCGGCCGCCAGCAACTGGCGCGCCTCATCCGGCAACTGCTGATTGACCCGACTCGCAAGCTGACCAATGCCGCTGACTTCACCGAAGCGCCGGGAATGACGCAGCATCACCAGCTGCTGGGCCAGCGGATGGGAGCCGCCACTGTCTTCGCGCAAACCACTGTCCTGCAAGGACTCACCGCTGACCGACTCCAGCCACTGCCGGGTCTGCGGGTTGTACCAGCCGGCTTCGGCATCACGGCACAGATCACCCAGCACCGCCCCGGCCTCCACCGAGGCGAGCTGATCCTTGTCGCCGAGCAGCACCAGACGCGCATGCGGCGGCAACGCGTCGAGCAGGTTGGCCATCATCTCCAGGTCGATCATCGAGGCTTCATCGACCACCAGCACATCCAGCGGCAAGCGGTTGCCGGCATGGTGACGGAAGTGTCGGGTCCCGGGACGACTGCCCAGCAGGCGATGCACAGTGGTCACATCGCAGGGGATTTTCTCGCGCACGGCTTCGGCAACCTTTAGCGACTGTACTTGCTGGCTGATGGACTCGGTCAATCGCGCCGCAGCCTTGCCGGTCGGTGCCGCCAGGCGAATGCGCAACGGCTGGCCGGCCTCCACCGCCGGTGCCTGGAGCAGCGCGAGCAGGCGCACCACCGTGGTGGTTTTGCCGGTCCCCGGGCCCCCCGTGATGATGCTGAAGGCCCCACGAGTGGCAAGAGCACAGGCGAGTTTCTGCCAGTCGATCACTGCACCTGGCTTGGCGGGGCCGAACAACTCATCGAGGCGTTGGCGCAGGTCATCTGGCGGCGCTTCACCCTGAGCCAGACGTGTGCGTAACGCCGCATCGATACGCCGCTCATACGCCCAGTAGCGCCGCAGGTACAGACGCTTGCCGGACAGCACCAACGGTCGCTGTTGCGCCGCGTCGCTGCTGTCCGCTGCCAGCGCAACCAGAGAACTGCTCGCCAACGCCTTGCACCAATGGGCACCATCCAGCGCTTCAAGCAACTGCGACGGCAGCAGCAAGACGCCGCCCTGCACATCCCCTTCGGGTGGCAGAGACAGCGCGAAATCCGGTGCCTTGAGGGTTTCGAACAGATCCAGGCAGACATGCCCGTGGCCCAGTTGATGACTGGTCAGTGCGGCTGCGAGCAACACCAGTGGATCGGATTCTGGCGCAAGCTCGTGCAGAAAGCTGACGAAAGCCTTGTCCAGCGAACGAAGCCAGCCTCGCTCAACCCAACGGTCGAGTAACAGCAGTAGATCGGCGGCATTCGTCAGCGGCGACAGGCTCGAGGGGGTGTCGATACCCGATGACAGATCGGCGAAGGTACGGTTCATAGCAGGACTCCCTGTTCCCATGCGGGTTCGGCCTTGGGCGCGGGTTTGCCCTGGAACAGGCGATCCAGTCGCTCGATCAGCTCACGTGGTGGACGCGCGAAATACACGCCGCGACTGTCTGCCCGGGTCCCCCGCAGGAATACATACAAGGCACCGCCGACATGCCGATCGTAATCGTAGTCAGGCAGCCGCGCCTTCAGTTGCCGATGCAACGCCAACAGGTACAGCACGTATTGCAGGTCGTAACGATTGTCGAGGATCGAGCGCTCCATGGCTTGCTCGGTATAGGCCGCATCATCGACGCCTAGCCAGTTGGACTTGTAGTCGGCCACGTAGTAGCGCCCCTCGTGTTCGAAGGTCAGGTCGATGAAGCCTTTGAACATGCCGTTGAGTTGCACGGGCTCGGCGGCCACCCGTGCCACACCGTTGTGGGTGTACTGGCGCACCCATTCATCGAGTTTAAGAACATCGACTTTGTGACTGGCGAACCAGAACTCCATTTCGACGCGGTATTGTTTCAGTTGCTCGAGAACCACCGGAGGCTGTCCACCACCTGTTGGCAACGGGGACTTGAGCAAGTGGTGCAGCCAGTCACTCAGGGTAGTGATCCAACCCTCCCAGCCGCGCAGGTTGCAGCGCCGGCCAATTGCATCCTTGAGCGTCTCAAAGGGAACGGCGAAACCTTCGTCTCCGGCCCACTCCAGCAGACCATGGAGAAAGGTGCCCGGGTTGGGACCACGGGGGAATCGATGGATATCAGCACCGCCGGCGACGATCTCTCGCGGCGCATCCGGGTCGAGACGCTCATCATCAAACAGCTTTTGCGCTTGCGGGCTGTCCGGCGCTTCATCGCTGCCGACACTCAACACGTCACTGATGCGCAAGGCACTGTAGGAGGCAATCCACCAGTTCTCGCTGGCCTTGCGCTTGGGCACCAACGTGGCACTGAGGATCGCTTCGTTGCGCTCTGGGCGATAAGTCGCGTCGGTAGCTTGCGGCATTTCCCCCATGTGTATGGCAGAGCAATTCTGTTGCAGATCTTGCAGCCAACGGCTCAGGCCGGTTGATTCACCCAGTGTTTCACCGCCCCCCAGCAGATAACCAAGCGCCGAAAGGTGGAGCACCGAACTGTTGTTATTGCCGCGTTTGAGGTCCGTGACACCCAGCCAGCAGGCATGTTGCGCGCGAGTCAGGGCGACGTACAGCAGGCGCAAATCCTCGGCCAGACGCTCATCGTCCGCCAGGGCGATCAATTCGGCGGTCGGTTTCAATGTCACCTGTGCCTTACCTGCGGCATCGTGGTAATGCAAAGGCAAGCGGCTGCCATCCACCGGTTTTGCCGAGCAAATGAAGGGCAGGAACACCAACGGATACTCAAGGCCTTTTGACTTGTGGATGGTCACCACCTTGACCAGTTGTTCGTCACTCTCAAGACGCAATATCTGCTCTTCACCGGCCTGACCGGACAACGCCAGCAACTCCGCCAGATGGCGAATCAGCGCCTGCTCGCCATCAAGTTCCGCTGCGGCCTGCTGCATCAATTCCGACAAATGCAAAAGATTAGTCAGGACCCGCTCGCCATCACTGCGGGCGATCAAGGTCTGCGGCAAATGAAAGTCGTGCAGCAGGCGCCGTAACATCGGCAGCACACCTTGCTTGCGCCACAGTTCGCGATAACCTCGGAACTGCATGACCCGGGCTTCCCAGACCAATTCGTCCTGATTCAATCGCTCCAGCTCAGCCAGCGGCAGATTCAGGGTGATGCAGGCCAGTGCGGCCTTCAGCGAACGCTCGACATCCGGCTCGGCACAGGCCTTGAGCCAGGACAGCAGATCATGCGCTTCCTGGGCAGCGAAGACTGAGTCCTTGTCCGACAGATAAACGCTGCGCACCCCACGGGCGGCGAGCTCTGCGCGTACCGCTTGAGCCTCTTTGCCGTCGCGTACCAAAATCGCGATATCCGAAGGCCGCAAGCCTTTGCAGGCTTCTGCTTCCTGGACGAATCCCGCCGCGCCGGTTTGCCCGCCATTGAGCAATGCAGTGATTTCGCTGGCACAGGCCGCCGCCATTTGCTGGCGATAGACCGCGCCTGACAACGGCTGGTCCGTCGACAGGTGCCAGACGTTGAGTGCCGCGACATCCTGGCCGGCGATCTGCAGCCGCTCTTTGCGCCCCTGCGACTCGACAGGCTGGAAGGGCACCGGGTTTTCACCGTTCTTTTCCCGAAACAAAAACGCACCGCGTCCCTGCTCGCGGGACTCGGCGCGTTCGAATACATGGTTGACCGCGTTCACCATGCCATGGCTGGAGCGGAAGTTGGTGCCCAGCGTATGCAGGCGGCCGATGGTGGCCTGGCGCGCACGCAGGTAGGTGTAGATATCGGCGCCACGGAACGCGTAAATCGCCTGTTTGGGGTCGCCGATCAGGAAAAGGCCAGTGTCCGGGCTGTTGTCTTCGATGCGATAGATGCTCTCGAAGATCCGGTATTGCACCGGGTCGGTGTCCTGAAACTCATCGATCAACGCCACTGGAAATTGCTCACGGATCACCGCCGCCAGACGCTCGCCGCTATCGGATTGCAACGCCGCATCGAGGCGCAACAGCATATCGTCGAACCCCATTTCCGCACGACGACGCTTCTCTTCTTCAAAACGCCCGCCCACCCATCTCGCCGCGTGCTGCAGCACAGTGGCATCGGGAGTCGGCAGTGCGTCGAGGCTCGATTTGAGCCCCGACATCGCGTCCAGCCCCGGATGGCTCGGTGCCTGGCCCTTCCAGGCTTCTGCCATCCCGTCAGGGGTCAGTCGGGTGAAACCGGTGCCGATGTCCAGTTGCTCCATGGCCTCGTCTTCGGCCCAGGCCTTGAGCTTCTCGAACCAGGGCTCGAAGTAGCGCGCCTGCATCTTGCGCCCGTCGACGGCTTTGCTCGCAACGCCTTCATGACAGATCACCAGCAGCTCGTCTGCCCACTGACGCCAAGGCGTTTTCAGTTCGAGCAACGCGGCACGCCGTTCCTGCAGGCACTCGTCGATCAACTCTGCGGGCGCTTTGCCCTCATCGTTGTCGCGCTCACTGCCAAACAAACTGCGCACCCGTGGCAACAACGCGGCCGGCCCGCCCCAGTTGCCACGCACCCAGTTCAGCGCATCGCCCTGCATCGGGTAACAGAACAGTCGCCAGTAATCGCGCAACACTTCGCCGAGCAGATCGCTGTGATCGGTTTCCAGGGACTGGGTAAACAGGCTGCCACTGTCGAACGCGTGTTCGCGCAGCATGCGCTGGCACCAACTGTGAATGGTCGAGACGGCCGCTTCATCCATCCACTGCGCGGCGATGTCCAGACGATTGGCGCAGCCTGGCCATTGTGAAGGGTCAAACTGCTCACGCAGTTCGGCGATCAAGCCATCCGGCGCAGGGGTTTCTTCACGGAAAAACCGCGCGGCCTCGGCCAGCCGCGTACGGATTCGCTCGCGCAATTCTTTGGTGGCTGCATCAGTGAAGGTCACCACGAGAATCTGTGGGGGCAGCAGCTCGCGGCCAAAGCCGTTCGACTCACCGCCGTGCCCAAGGATCAGACGCAGATACAAAGCAGAGATGGTAAAGGTCTTGCCGGTACCGGCACTGGCTTCGATGAGCTGACTGCCGTGCAGCGGGAATGCCAGGGCCAGAGGTGTCTTGCTGCTCATGCGCGTGCCCCCTCGCTAGTCAATGAGCGCCATGGCGCTTCATACAGAGGGCGATACAACGCGTCGCACCAACCGGAGAAGGTTTCGTCGGCAATCAATGCATCAAAGTCGGCAAATTGGCGGGACAGCGCAGGGCTCTCACGGCGCTCACCTTCGCTGGTCTGGCCGTCGCCTTCATAGGCTTTGCGGGCCGCAGCCTCGGCCTTGAGTGGGTCAGTCTGCGCAAGCCAGGCGAAAGCGGTCTTTACCGCAATCGGCAGTGGCTGACGCATACCGGCCTGCCAGGCGAGCAGCAGATCACCAAGGAAACGCACGGCTCTGTCTCGCTCCATCGGCTCCAGCAGCAGCGTATCGTCGCTCGCCACCAACGCGGTGGTCAGCGTGAGCCCGCTGGCGCAAGCCACCAGGTGATTGACCCACGGCTTGGTCAACCGATGCCATTTTCGACTTTTGATCGAGCCGATGCTGTTGGGAATGGTCGTGACCGACAACACACCACCGTCCTCACGCTGATGCAAACCGGAGAGCCAACCTTCAACACGTACACCCTGCAATTCAAGATTGACCGGGATCGCACTGGTCAATGGCGTTGGCCACAACGCCAGTAATTGTTGGTAGCGTTGCAGCAAGTCGGGCAACGGCTCGATCAACTCTCGTTGCAGGCATTCACCGAAACCGGCCATAGGCAGCAAGCCACTGTTTTGCAAACGCCGGGCCTGATCTTCAAGCGCCCGATCGATATTGTCCGGTTGCCTGAGAGCAGCTTCGAGCAGACTGTCGCTCAGCGTGTAGCGCTGCAATGCGTCCAGCACGAAAGGTTCTTCGTCAGCCAAGGGGGCCTCGGCGGCCTCGAAATACACTTTGAGTCGTTGCGTGAAAAAGTGCCGGACCGGATTACGCAGGAAGTCCTGCAGCAAGGCCAGGCTCAATGGCTCCTCCTGAACATGCGGCGCCAGTAGCTCCGCCTCGAGTTGCGGCTCATGAGCCTGATGCAAAACCTGCCATTCACGGGCATAGCTGAATAGCTGATCACCCTCATGAAAATAGCGCGAACTGAACGGTTGCAGTGGATGCTCCTCAGTCATGGCGCTCAACAGATCCTGCTGCTCTTCGAGCAGCCGCCAGCCGCTGGCGAGGTGGTCGCGCAACTGGCCGATCAGTACCGACGAAGGCCGCTCACTGTTATCGCGAATGCTGCGTCCGACCCAGCTGATGTAGAGCTGATCGCGTGCAGACAGCAGCGCCTCAAGCAACAGATAGCGATCATCCTCACGCCGCGAGCGGTCTCCAGGCCGGTAATCGCTGCCCATGAGGTCGAAGTCGAGTGGTGGTTGCGCCCGGGGGTAATCGCCATCGTTCATCCCCAACAAACAGACCAGCTTGAACGGGATCGCCCGCATGGGCATCAGCGTGCAAAAGTTTACCGCGCCGGCGAGAAAACGCTGGGACAGGCGCCCCTGATCCAGTCCCGCGAGCCAGGCTTCACGAACCACCGTCAACGGCAATTCATCTACCAACCCTACGGAATCGCAGGTCTGCAGCCAGGTTTCACGCAGTTCTTCAAGTTGCGTCAGCAGATAATCGTCATGCTCGTTACTGGCCTTGAAAAACAGCTGCATCAGGACTTGCAGACGCCCCCCCCACACCTTGGGTTGAGCGGTCTGAGTGAGCTCGTGATGGGCCAACTCCAATGCGTCGAGCAAGGCAACCAAAGGCCCGATCAACGCAGCATCCAGACCACCGATTTCATCGTAAGGCTCGATACCCGCGCAGGCGTTGGAGCTGCCGACGGCGTATCCCAGCAACATTCGCCGCAGACCGAAATGCCAGCTGTTTTGCTCCAGCTCATCCGGCAGCCCCAGACCGGCACGTTGTTCGGCGTTCATTCCCCAGCGCACTCCCGCCCCTTCGATCCAGCGATGCAGCGTTGGCAGATCACGCTCTTGCACGCCAAAACGGGCGCGCAATGCGGGAACGTCGAGCAGGTCGAGGATCTCACTGACCGGGAAACGACTGTCCGGCAGTTTGAGCAGGTGCTCCACTGCAATCAGCAAAGGGTCCCGGCCGCGCTGACCTTGGTCGGCCAGGGTGAATGGGATGAAACGTGGGTCATTCCGATCGAGTTGACCAAATACCGCCCGGATGTGCGGCGCATAGCTGTCGATGTCCGGCACCATCACGATCACATCGCGTGGACGCAGATCCGGGTTGGCACTGAAGCGTGCTAGTAACTGATCGTGAAGAATCTCCACTTCGCGCTGAGCACTGTGGGCAATGTGAAAGCGGATGGAATCGTCGTGTTCGAGATCAACGGCAGGCCAGAATTCACGCGTTTCGTTGAGTGGCCTCAACTCGAGGATATCGTCCTGGAGCTGATTGAGCAGATTCTGTGGCTGACTTTCGCTGAACAGGTCGATGCGCCCATCGCGAAAAGCAGCGCGATAGCTGTTGGGGTCGTCATAACTGTCGAGCAGATTGATGTAGTCGCGGCCTTGCTTGCCCCACGCGGCGAGCAGCGGGTGGGCGTGTTGATGCAACGCATCGGGATCGAGTACAACCGGCATTCCGGTCTTGCGACTCTGGCGCTTGTATTGATGCCGCAGCAGATCCTTGTCGGCAACGATATCAGCCCAATGATGCCGACAAGGGTTGTGCACACATAGCAGCACCTGACTGAAACGTGCGAGTCCGGCCAGCGCCTCAAGCACTTGGGCCGGCAACGAAGATATGCCGAACACGATCACCCGCGAGGGGAGCCCCGCCGGTGCATGCTCAAGGGAATTTATACGCTCGATAAATCGCTGGTGAACACCGGCCCGGCTCTGCGCCATGCCTTGCTCACCGACATCTTCCAACAGCGCACGCCATAGTTCAGCCTGCCAGCAACTGACAGGGGACAGTGGCTTCACCTCGCCTCTGACATTGCGTAGCTGGTGCCGACCTTCGGCCCAATCCTCAAGCCAGTCGGCTCGATACACTTGATACTGATCGAAGAGGTCTGCCAGGCGCTCGGACAACTGGTAGCGCTTGCGCAAATCAGTGTCATGGGTGAGGAAGCGTTGTAGCGGCTCGAAATGCGGACGATCAATAACCTGCGGTAACAGGCGCATCAGTCGCCAGGTCAACGGGGCTTTGTCGAGCAGGGATGTGGCTGGAATTTCTTCTCGGCCCAACACCATACGGTAGAGCTGCCACATGAAACTGCCGGGCAGTTGCACATCGATGGCAGCGGCTATTCCGCAACCACCAAGGTCGTCCTCTTCAGGGTCTGAAGCCAAGGCCAGCTTGAGCCACTGGGCGATACCGTTGCTCTGCACCAGAGCGATTTCATTCTCCAAGGGCGCCAATGGATAGCGCCGCATGATGCTGACCACCAGGCTGCGCAGTTCGTCCAGGCTATTGCTCTGGACCACCATGAATGCAGCGTTGAGGGACGAGGCGTCCGGCATAAAAGCTTCCTTGGAAAAGTACAAAAGCCAGGGCAGAACCTTAGCACTGTCGGCTGACTGTGACAGCCGGAAGGGGCACCTGCATGTCGTAGGAACTTTCCTGCGGGCAAAACAAAACCCCAATTGCTTTCGCAATTGGGGTT
>NZ_NQYG01000051.1:14818-38194 GCF_002878485.1 Pseudomonas sp. AD21 | reverse complement strand
GCCGGCACACTCGATACCCGGGGCGGGATCTTTGCACTGGGTGATGGCGACGACACCTTCGTGGTGCACGACGCCTCCGTGGTGCTGGGCACGATCGATGGCGGCGCCGGGCTGGATACCCGCGTTTACGACATCAACCTGACCGCCGACCTCGGCGAATTGGTGAACTTCGAGGGTGTGACCAAGACCGGGGCTGGCGTGCTCAACATCAACGGGCCGGGCGCGACCGATCTCCAGGAAGTCAGCGTGCTGGGTGGTACTTTGAATGTCGGCTCCGACGCCAGTGTGGTGGCGACCGCTGGCAGCACGCTTGCCACCGTAGTGGGCAGCGGTGCGACGTTAAATGTGAACGGCAGTTACGGCTGCGGCGCGGGAAATGACACGATGAGCGTGTCGGGCACCGTAAGTGGTAGTGGCACCATCGACTTGTGTGCCGGTGACGACACGTTGACCCTCAACGATGGCGCGGTGCTGAACAATGTCATCGACGGTGGTGCGAACGGTGCAGGCGACACCGTCATGTTGAACAATGCCGCGGCGATGACGTTCGATAGCAGCCATACGATCAACTTCGAGTTTCTCACCAAGGACAACGTCGGCGTTGCGACCCTGATCGGCACCAGCACCTTCTCCGGCGGGACCGCGCTCAATGCGGGCACTTTGGACGTGGCTGGCACGTTGAATACACCAACCGTCGCGCTGGGTGACAACACCACGCTGAATGTCGACGGCAGGTTGCAGGCGGTCGGTGGTACGGCGGCGACGCTCACCGGTAGCACCGGCACCAATACGGTGTCGATCGGTGCGGGTGGCACGCTGCTGGCGAGTGGCGATCTGGGCGCGGGCAACGACGTGCTGGATGTCGCCGGCACACTCGATACCCGGGGCGGGACCTTTGCACTGGGTGATGGCGACGACACGCTGATCATCCACGACGGCAGCAAAATCCTGGGTACGGTGGCTGCAGGAGCAGGTAACGACATCTTCAATGCCGACATCGCGGTGAGCGCCGACCTGGGCGCCGTGCAGAGCTTCGAAACCCTGAGCAAGACCAATGTCGGCGTGCTCAACATCAACGGCCCGTTGGGGTCGGAATTCGCCACGGTCAATGTGCTCGCCGGCACCTTGAACGTGGGCGCCAACGGCAGCGTCATGGCACAGAACACGACGGTCGCCGCCGGTGCCACGCTCGCCGTGCAGGGCAGTTACACGGGGACCGCTGCAGATGACAGCTTCACCTCGAGAGGCACCGTGCGCGGCATGCTGGACTTCGGTGCCGGTAATGACTCGGCTAGTTTCATCGGTGGCGATCTGAGCGGTCTGCGCGGTCTGGATGGGGGGGATGGCAATGACCACCTCAGTTTCAGCGGCCTGGACTTCAGTACCGGCGCTCCTGCGCTGAACAATTGGGAGCGGGTCGAATTACTCGACGGCAGCGCTTTCTCGCTGGCCAGTCCACTCGACCTGAACGGTGGTCTATTGACCATCGACAGCACTTCACGCCTGCTCGCCCGCTCCGGTGCAAGCATTGGAGGAAGCGTTCATAACGACGGCCTGATTAATGTCGGATCGCACCGTCTGGCGATCAGCGGAGACTACAGCGGTAACGGCGCCCTCGACGTGCAGGTCGCTGCGTCCGCCGGTACGTCTGGTGGGTTGGACATAGGCGGTGATGTGGTCGGTACGACACGCGTCAATTTCGCCAACGATGGTACCGAGGCCAAGCCGGGGACAACGATCCGAGTCATCGGCAGTCCCAATGACAATCCGTCAACCGCCGGAGGCTTCGTGTCGGACAAAACCGTGCGTTTAAATGGTAGTGTCCTTGCCTGGAATTTCGCTCAGGGCAAGAATGACTCGGGCTGGTATTTGAGTTCGGCCGACAAGCTGCTGTTGCCGGAGATTCCCGGCTATACAGTGGTGCCGGATATCGGCTATAGCATGACTCTGGATAACAACCGACTGCTGTTTGACCGCATGGCCGGAGGCCGTGGAGATAACCCCTACTGCAATCGCAGCGAAGAAGAACGCACGCGCATTGGTCTGGAGTGGTTCGGCACCTGCGAAGGGCTGTGGCTGGCCACCATCGGCAGTCACTTGTCGATGGAGTCGAATCCAGGGTTCGAGTTCGATGGCAACAGCACGGGACTCTATGCCGGCTATGACCACCTGTTCGTGAACGAACAGGCTTACCGTATGCGTGGTGGTCTGTTCATCGGCCAGCAGCGGGGCAATTACTCGACCACAGGCGAGAGTTCGACCGGTCAGGTGAGTGTGGGCAGATCCAACGTGGACATGGACGCACTGGCGTTTGGCGCCTATGGAAGCCTGGATTGGCAGAGCGGTACCTATGTCGACCTGAGCCTGACGGCTCTGCTTCCCGATGCGCATATCCGTTCATCCGATGGTTTCCGCGAGCAGGTGCACGGCGACATTTTGAGTCTCAGTGGACAAGTGGGGCACAGGTATCCCTTGAGCAACGGCTGGGTAGTAGAGCCACAGTTCCAGGCGAGTGCCATCCACATGCGCTGGGACGACAAGACCGACTCAAGCGGCAAGCAACTGAACATAAAGGACGATGTACTGGGGTTAGTGAGGACTGCGGTACGCGTCGAAAAGACCATCAAGACGGATGGCGGCGCGACCCTAAAGCCTTGGCTGGCCGCAGGGTTGCAGGACACCCTCGGGGAGAACTCAACAAATCTGGAAGTCACCCTGCCGGGCGGGACACGGCAGAACTTCTCCGGGCATGACCTGGGATTGAATGCAACGCTGGATGTGGGGCTGGAGGCCCAGGTAACTCAGGATCTGAGGGTGTTTGGCACGGCTTCGGTAATAGGCGTGAACCTGGGAGGCAGCGATGTCAGTCAGCAGCAGGTTACTGTCGGAGTGCGCTGGTCTTGGTAGGGGAGGCTGACGAGTTGCGAGGCTACGACATCTCTGCCCTGTAACAGTGATGGTGAAAGTGCCGAGACCTCAATGCGTTCGCGTAAGTTCTGACTACGGTCTGACACGGGTCGATAACAAAAAGAACTTACGCTTATGCGCCCCCCCAGGGCATGAAACCGGTCCGACCTTTGATCAGCCAGTCACGCTGATTGTCGCCGACGGCACCACCTGAACGTCTACGGCGACTATAGCGGCTCGGCTAACGAGGAAAGCGACGACGTGGGGCAGCAGAACACGTGGAGTGAGCGCGTTCGGGACGCGCTCATCGGAGAAAGTCTGGGCGGTGGTGATACAGATCTGCGTCAAGCCAGAGTCGGCCTGCGCGGGGTCTGGTAATCGGTTCCAGAACTATCGCGCCTCACACCAAGTGCAGAAAAGCAGCCACAGCGCTACTGCCCTCGTGACGGGTGGAAACTCTTGCGGCTGGCTGTAGAAACGTTCTGTAGTGTTCGTGTTAAGCCGCTTGGATCTGTGCAGTCGAGCGTCAGATCGTTGAGTAGATAGCCCAATCCTTGCGTAACGAGATAATTCGCCAGTTCGACACCGGCACTCAGTCCGAGTTTATTCAGGGCGTTGTATTTGTGAGCGGCGATGGTCTTGTAGTCGCGGCTCTGGCGTTTGGCTACCACTTGCAAGCATTCGCCACGGGCCAGTGACAGCAGCACATGCCACTCGAGGTCGCTGAGTGAGTACCAAGGATGCATGTGGGCGCTGCCAAGGTCGATCACCGGATCGCAAAAAACCTTCCCGGCTTTGAGCGTTTGGATGGCCTCGATGATCAGATGATATCCGCTGGATTTGCAGACGTAGGCACTAGCGCCCTGTTCCAGTGCAGCGAGCGCCAGGCATGGTGACTTATTCCCCGAAAAGATCACCACCCCGAGATTCGGCGCTTCACTCAGTGCCGCCCGTAGCATGGCAATACTTTGTCCGACGCCAGGCATAATCAGATCCAGAATGAGAAAGTCGTAATGTTTACTCGTCAAACATTTGAGCATTGCCAGACTATCGCCAGCCGCGTCGATGTGGGCTGCGTTGGGGAATGCATCCTTGAGCAACTCACTCAAGGCGTAGGTGATAATGGGCTGATCGTCTACCAACAAAAAGGCCATTTTTCTACTCCAGCCATCGTGCTGTTGGCGCTGATGGAAAATTGACCCACCCTGCCAATTGAAATTTGACCCACGGCGGATTGCTGATTTCAGCCTCAGCAATTATGGATAAGTTGAGCAACGGAACTGCTTTTGAAGCTTTACCCTTCGATCGTCCAGAACGGCGATTGAATACCAGCCACAAGTTGTCATGCATAAGGTCATCCTTTCCCTAAAATCAAAATGCTTTGTCGTCCGCCAGCTTCTAATTCTCTTACACCACCAATGCCTTGCTTCGCAGACTTTACTGACTACTAGTGAATTAACGTACTCAGGTCGGTGCCCAATCCATTGATTGCTTGGGTAAAATCCTCAGTTCTGATCTGCATTGAAGCGTTTTTCATTTTGTTTCCAAATACCTTGCCGGCTCTCGCTAGCGGCTCTTTGAGCGCCTGTCGCCATGGGTGCAGGAAATAATTCCACCCTCATTCATCCTGCAAAAGCTTCAAGGCACGGTCGAAGTCAAACCGTTCCACTTGCACCGCGACCCGTTCCAGACGTTCTGCCAACACCCGATCGAGTGGCATGTTGCGCAATCCGGCAAGTGTGTCCAAAGCCGCCGTGTCACCCTCGGCCAACAGCTCTTTGAGCCTGTTCAGTTGCGGGCTGATTGCCGAACCCTCCAGCAGGCCGTCACCGGTGGCGGTCGGTGTGTTTGCCTTGAGGTCGGCCAGAGCCGTCAGGATCGGGAGCAGGCAGTGCTCGACCTGTGTCGCCAGCGCCTTCAGCTGCGTTGCGGACTCACCGTTCTGGCAGGCCTGCTCCAGCAAAGCGCAGGCCTGAGCCAGGGCTTTGGCGCCGATGGTGCCGGCCGTGCCGCGCAAACTGTGAGCCAGCCGTTCGGCGGCGCCCACATCCGGATCGATCCGTGCGGCCTGGAATTGTTCGGTAAAGCCGGTCTGAGTGTCGCGAAACTTGCACAGCAGCCGTAAATAGAGGTCCCGCCGGCCCATGCAGGTGGCGAGACCCGCTGCCAGGTCAATGCCCTCGAGACGATCTGGCAAACCATCGGCGAAACCTGTACTCAGCAAGGTCTGAGCAGGCCGTGGCTTGATCCATTTTGCCAGGGTGGCGAACATGGCCTCGACGTTGAGGGGCTTGGAGATATGGTCGTTCATGCCACTGCTCAGTGCGCGCTCGCGGTCACCGTCCATGGCGTTGGCTGTCATCGCGATCACCGGCAAAGCGTCGAGGCTCGGCTGCTGGCGAATCCGCCGGGTGGCGGTGTAGCCATCCATTACAGGCATCTGGCAATCCATCAGCACACCGTCGAAGTTGTCATCCTCGGCCAGGATGTCCAAGGCTTCCTTGCCATGACAGGCCAGTCGCAGGCTTATTCCGACACTCTCGAGCAGCTCGCAGGCCAGTTCCTGATTCAGCTCGTTGTCTTCCACCAGCAGCAGACGCGCGCCACTCAGGCTGGCCACGGTGCCGGCATTCTGTTGCGAACGCTCGCCGGCACGGGTATCGCCCTCCGGGTCTTTACCCAGCACCACACCGATGGCCTCGAGCAGAGAGGAGGGGGTGACCGGTTTGGTCAGTACCACCGGCAACTGGATGCCCTGGCGTTCGGCTTCTTCGCGGGCTTCTTCGCGGCCGAAAGCGGTCACCATGATGACCGGCGGCGTATGCATCAGGCTGGCGGAATGCATTTTGCTCACGGCCTCCATGCCATCCATGCCGGGCATCCGCCAGTCCATCAGGACCAGATCGTAAGGCAGCGCCTTGTGCTCGGCGTCGTCCAACATGTGCAACGCCAGCCGACCACTCTGCGCGACATCCACTTCCAGGCCAAAGCTGCGCGCCATGCCCGAGAGAATTTCACGGGCACTGGCGTTGTCATCCACGACCAATAACCGCATGCCCAGCAGTTCGTTGGCCTTGAACATCCGACGCGGCTGAACGTCGTGCTGCACGCTGAGTTGTACCTGGAAATGGAACGTGGAACCGACCCCCGGCTCGCTCTCAACCCAGATTCGGCCGGCCATCAGCTCCACCAGCTTCTTCGAGATAGACAAGCCCAACCCGGTGCCCCCGTATTTGCGGGTGATCGAACTGTCCGCCTGACTGAATGACTGAAACAGGCGTGAACACTGCTCGACGGTCATGCCGATGCCCGTGTCGCGCACCCAGAAATGCAGTTGCACACTGTCCGTGTGCGTAGCCACTTCCTCCACGCCGACCACGATTTCACCGCGCTCGGTGAATTTGGCAGCGTTGTTGCCCAGGTTGATCAGCACCTGTCCCAGCCGCAGGGGATCGCCCAGCAGCGCCGTGGGCAAGTCGGGCGGGATCTGGAACAGCAACTCGAGACCCTTGTCCTCGGTCTTCAGGCCAATCATGGCAGCAAAGCTGTCGAGTACGTCCTCCAGGCGGAAAGGCGCTTGTTCGAGGCTCATCCTGCCGGCCTCGATCTTGGAGAAGTCGAGGATGTCGTTGATGATCCCCAGCAGGTTTTCCGCCGAGCGATGTACCTTTTCAATGTAGTTGCGCTGGCGTTTGTCCAGTTCGGTACGCAGTGCCAGGTGGCTCATACCGATGATGGCGTTCATCGGCGTACGGATTTCATGGCTCATGTTGGCGAGGAATTCGCTCTTGGCCAGCGTGGCTTCTTCGGCCGCAGCCCTTGCCTCTGCCAGTGCTGTCACGTCGATGTTGATGCCGGTTGCGCGCAATGGCTTACCGTCTGGCGTGCGTGAGAAGCGGTTCAGCGACCGGAGCGTGCGCACCAGCCCATCGTTTTTGCGCACGATCCGGAAGTCGAACTCGACGCGATCATCGCCACTCTGAACGGCGTTCTCGAAGGTGCTGCTGACCCGTGCCACGTCCTCGGGATGCACCAGCGCCTTCCAGTGCGCCAGCGTGCCACCGAATCCGCCAGGCTCCAGCCCGAACAGTGTTTCGAGCTGTGGCGTCCAATAGTTTGTGCCGCTGACCAGATCGACGTCGAACAGACCGATGTCACCGGACTCCTGCGCCAGGTTCAGGCGATCGCTGGCGGTCCGCAGCTTTGCCTCCATCGCCCGGCGCTCACTCACGTCGCGCACCGAGGCACACACGCAGACACCACGTCCCTCCAGACGCGGCAGGTGCGAAAGGCCGATTTCCACGGAGAACAGACTGCCGTCTTTGCGTACCCCGCTCAAATCGTCAAGATCGCCACCCATCTGCCGGGTTCCGCCGCTGGCAATGAACCCGTCGCGTAACCTGACGTGCCGCTCGCGGGCAGCCTGCGGTACCAGGCGCTCGATGCTGGCGCCAATCAGCTCGCCGGGGGCGTAGCCAAACAGGCTGTCCATTTGCGGGTTGGTCATCAGGATGCGGCCGTCGGCTCCCAGCACCAGCATGCCGTCCGGTGCCGCCTCGATGATGCCGCGGTACCAGGCCTCGGTGGCGCGCAATGCTGCCTGCTGGGCCTCCAGCTCTCTGGCCTGGTGTTCCAGCTGCAAGGCTTGCGCTCCCATTTCGTCAGCCTGGCGCCGTGTTTCCTGGAGCAACGCCTGGGCCGCCTCGCTGCGCTCCATAATGGCCATCGCACCGGCCAGCCTGGGCAGGACTTCTTGCAAGAGCAACGCCTCGTTCTCCTCCCGCGAGCGAAAGCCAGCCATTTCCACAACTCCGAGCAAGCGCTCGCCACGCAGCACCGGCTGAACCAGCAGGTGGCTGGCGGGGGCTGCGCCCAACTGCGCATGCACATGCCAGAACTGTTCGGGCAGATCCTTGAGCTGGCGGGGTTGGCGATCCAGCGCACACTGGCCGAGCAACCCTTCACCGAGCTCAAGATCAACGGGCAGTGGGTGCGCACTGTCCACCGCATAACCGCCGACCAATCGCAGACGTGATGCGCCTTCATAGAGAACGTAAAGCGCCCCCTGGCACATGCCCAACTGGGGCGCGATATGGCTGAAAAAAGCCTGGGCCAATTGTTGCGGCGTCTCGGCCTGTTGCAGATCGACTTGCAGGAGTGAGGCGTGGGTCTTCACCCAACGCTGGCGCTCAAGTTGACAAGCTTCCTGCTGCAACGTGGCGATGGCGCGCGCCAGGTCGCCGGTTTCGTTGCGAAGGTCGGTGTGAGGGATCTGACCATCCAGCTTGCCCGACGCCAATTCGTCCACGGCCACACGCACGCGGTTCAGCGGAACGCGAATGGAATAGCTGACCAGCCAGGTCAACAGCAAGGCCAGCGCCGAGCCGCCCAGCAGCAAGATGTACGTGATCGTAGTGCTGCGCTGTGCGTACTCCGCGAGGTTCTTTGCCGTATCGTGGATGTCGGTTTCCTTGTTCTTTTCAATCTGGGTGAGCAGCCCGTCGCCTCCCTGTTCCAGCTCAAGAAAATCCTTACTGTTGAGCAACATCAAGGCCTGCCCCAGGGAGCCCTTGCCGGCCAGTTCCAGCGCCTCATCGCCATCTTTTTGCAGGCGCTGCAATACCACTTCGAACTCCAGCAGGCTGCTGATACTGCTCTGTCTGCGCAGCGTTGGACGAACCTGCTCCAGCGCTTCATGGAGTCGCTCCTGGGCGGCATCCATCTGGGCTCTGGCGCTGATGCGGATGTCTGCATTGTTGGTCGCGATCGCGCGTTGCATTGCCAGCAACAGATGCGGCAACTGCACCCGAACCTCCTGCACATGCTGGATCCCCACCAGATCCTGTTGGTACAACTGCTGCATTTCATTTCTGAGTGAATACTGGGTGCGCAGGCTTTGCACGCCCAGTATCAGGATCAATATCAGCAGCGCAGCGAAGCCGATGATCAATTTACTGCGCAGAGACAGGCGCTCGAGCATCTCGAACAGTCTGTTCATAAACGGCCTCTTTAACTGGATGTGCAGAGTGATGCGCGTGGCTCAGGGAAGGTCGGCGATCCGCTCAAGCTGGGCTAACTGCCTGGCCATGTCCTGGTCGCTGTCGGCGAACCGCGCGGCAATTTCGCAGAACTGCTCGGCATTGGCGAGAAACGCGTCACAGATGTCCGGATCAAAATGCGAGCCCCGGCCTTCGCGGATGATTTCCACCGCCTGCTCATGGGGCATGCCGGGCTTGTACACGCGGCGGCTGATCAGTGCATCGTAGACATCTGCCACGGCCATTAACCGGGCGCTGATCGGGATGTCGTCGGCGACCACACCTTGCGGATAGCCACTGCCATCCCACTTTTCCTGGTGGCCGTAGGCAATTTCCTTGGCCAGCTGAAGGAAATCGACGTCTATGCCTAACTGATCCTCTGCGTGCTGGATCGCGTCGCGGCCCAATGTGGTGTGGGTCTTCATGATCTCGAACTCTTCGGCAGTGAGCCGACCCGGTTTGAGCAGGATGCGATCAGGAATGCCAATCTTGCCGATGTCATGCAGCGGTGCCGATTTGAATAGCAGTTTGATGGTTTCCTCGTCGAGGAAGTGACGGAAGCGCGGGTGCTCGCGCAGCAGTTCGGCGAGGAGTTTTATGTAGTGCTGGGTGCGGCGAATGTGGTTGCCGGTTTCGTTGTCTCGGGTTTCGGCCAGCGAGGCCATGGCGTGGATCGTGACATCCTGGATGGCGATCACCTCACGGGTACGACGTTGCACTTCCTGCTCCAGAAAATCGTTCTGATTGCGCAGGAAATCGGCAACGGCCTTGAGCTTGATCTGAGTCTCGACCCTGGCCATGAGCACCGGGGGGATGATCGGTTTGGTGATGTAATCCGCAGCGCCCAGGCTCAGGCCGCGAATCTCGTCTTCCGTGGCGGTCATCGAGGTCAGGAAAATGATCGGTATAGGGTGAATGCGAGCATCACGCTTGAGCTGCTCGGCCACGTCATAACCGGACAGGCCCGGCATCATGATGTCCAGCAGGATCAGATCGGGAAGCGGGTCAGCCTGCAGAAGACGCAAGGCTTTCTCGCCGCTGTTGGCGGCCTTGACCCGATATTTGTCCTTGAGCAACTCGGCGATCAACATCAGGTTGTCGGGAGTGTCGTCGACCACCAGAACCGTTGCCATTGGATAAACGTCCTGAATACTATCCATTGAAGTTGGCTCCCTTGCCTGACAATTAAGGAGTGGTCGCAGGTACGCCATTCACATGCTGGCAAGCGTAGCTAAAAAACCTGTAATCGCCAGGAAGAAGCCGGAGGCGCGCGGGTCTCGGGCCGGATAGCGTCGGGCAGCCTTGGACGGTCGTGACGGGGGAGCCCCGGACGCGTCCGGGGCCAGGAAAATGGCCTTTGTCTTTGGATCTGGGCCGGGCTTTCTGTTGTAGAGCGCAAGACACTCTAATGGGAATGTCCGTTTCTGGCTGTGGATGCAACCGTCGAGCGTCTGGCCACCTCGCTCAAATATGCAGCCAGGCCAGCGAACCCAGCATGACCCCCAAACCCGCAGCCCCAAAAGACACGCGCCTGAGCCATTCCTTGCGCGTCAGCAAGGTGATGGCCGCCAGTGAAATGGCGATTTGAATCGCGGTCATGGCCTGGGCCCAGCGGTGATGCTGATGCAGCATCTGCTCTGACTTCTCCTCCCATTCGTGTGCCTGTTGCTCAAGGGCTTCGGCCTTCTTGCGCGCTTCCTCTTTCTGCCCCCCGTAGCGCTGCGCCTCGGCAACATAATGGGCAGAATCCAGCCCCGGCAGATGGCTGGCCAGCTCCGACAGGTTCTGCCGGCTGGACTTGGCCTGGTAGTAGTTCCATTCGTTAGCGGCTTCGGTCTTCTGGATGGCGGCGTTGTTCTTGTCCATCGCCGCCTCACTCTCCGTGGAACCTGCCTGATAGCTCATCAAGGCACCGACAGTCGCCATGATCGCCGTCATCACCGCAATCTTACTGGCAAAGCGATCGCCTTGCGCATGGGCATGGTGGGTCGTGTGCTCAATATGTTGCTCGTGAGGGCTTGGTACTTCGAACTCTTCAGGCATGGCTGTCGAACTTTGATGAGGGAGTCGGGAGGAGCGGCATTATGAGTGGTGGCAGGTTTTTTAGACACAAGTGAGTGGTCGCGCCTGATCTTCAGTTGCTCAATACGCTACTTGATGGGGAGAACGTGAATGTTCAACAGGTATCCCGAGCGGCAGATGGGTCAGTGCGCCAATGACGGCTGTGTTGCGATCGAGACGGTGAAGATCAGAATAAACAGCACGACAAGTGTCCAGAACATCGACACGACGGTCACCATGACGACCTTGAGGCTTTGATACAGCTTTCGCAGCCAGTGGCCCTCGGGTCTTGCTTCTGACCGGGTTCCGAGTACGCCTTTCAAATAGAAGCCTAGGAGGGCAAGCAGTGCGCCATCGATCAATAACGCAGGCAGGCCGGCTTCGGGAAAAATGCTTCCCCAGCGATAGAATGGCGACCGGCTCAGGAACACCACATAACAAGTGAGGCCGCCGTAGGGGACGGCTCTCCACCACTTGCCCGCCAGCGCCCCGACCATCAGGCACATAATCACCATGAACGGGTTGAGGAGAATATTGACCATCCACTCCAGTACGTTGGGGAAGTAGCCCGGGGAATGGATGCTGCGCCAGATGTGTTCCAACATTGTTCAGGTTCCTGCCTTCTATGGAGTAAGTGCTGCTTCCGTGCTTGCGTGCCGCTGCACGGTATCGGCATCTCGTCGGCTTACATAAGTCCTGTTGTGTAAATCAGGGCCTGAACGAAAAGTCGCACATGTCCGGTTGGTGAAGGTGGATCGAAATTTGCGCAGGCCACTGAGGGGCTTTCGGGCAGCACATGGAACTGTACGGGGAAGGGCACTTGGCAACGGTGTCGCGACTGTCAATGACAAACGGGGATAATGGGAATTTGTGTTAATTGCGAATGGTTGTGTATAGCATGCGCGGAAGTTTTTGGCGGTTTCACTCCCTGTATTGGCCTATTCGTAAAGGTTGCTCTCTCCATGCGTCGAACCCTGCTTTCCATTTGTGTCCTGCAAGCGTTGTCGCCTGCCTCATGGGCTGAACAAACAGAGGGATCGCCCTCAACGCTCGAGCTGGACGCAACCGATGTGATCGGTACTGCGAATTACGAAAGGGCGGACGGGCCGGTGCAGGGTTATCGGGCGACGCGCTCGGCCAGCGCCACACGTACCGACACATCGATCCACGAAACCCCGCAATCGATCAGTGTGGTCTCGAAGGATGTGGTCGAGGATCTGGGCGCCACTCGTTTGCAGGACGCACTGGACTACGCCGGGGGTGTGGGACGGGCGAACAATTTTGGTGGCCAGGGCCTGACCACGTTCACCGTGCGTGGCTTCACCACCGGCGAGTTTTATCGCAACGGTTTTCCGATCAACCGTGGCTACCCGAACATGCCGGATGCCAACACGATTGAGCGCCTCGAAGTGCTGCGCGGCCCGGCCACCATGCTCTACGGTCGAGGTGATCCTGGCGGCACCTTCAACGTGGTTTCCAAACAGCCGTTGCCCGAGCGCTCCGTCACCCTGGGCAGTCAACTCAACGATCAGGGCATGAAGCGTGGCACGCTGGATGCTTCCGGCCCGCTCGATGATGAGGGGCGCCTGGCCTATAGACTGAACGTAGTGGGCGAGGGCGGCGACACCTTCCGTGATCATGTCGAAACTGAGCGCTACGGCATCGCGCCGGTGCTCACCTGGCAGGCAACCGATGCGACCAGGCTGATTTTCGAAGGCGATTTCATGCGTAACAACGCACCTCTGGATCGAGGCGTTACCCGTTACGCGAAACAGACGGGTACCGCCTCTCGCGACAGTTTTTTTGGCGAAAAAGACGCTGGAAAGCTGCATAACGACAACAACATGGCGCAACTGCGTTTCGAGCACATGCTCAACGACGACTGGACGCTGGGGGGCGGCTTCCAGTGGCTCGATGGTTCGCTCAAGGGCAACGCAGTCGAGGCCAACGGTATTGCCGCGGACGGCCGCACCCTGGGTCGCAACTTCAACTATCGCAAGCTGGAGTGGACCGACAAGGATACCCAGCTCAATCTGACCGGCCATTTCGAGACCGCTGGATTGCAGCACACGTTGCTCACCGGCATCGAGTATGAGGATTACGACTACAAGTCGATCATTCAACGCTCCAGTGGTGCTGTCAGTGCGTACCCGATCGACATCTTCGATCCGGTGTACGGCCAGCCGCGTCCGGCGCTCACCCGCACGCCGACCGACGATAAGGAAAACCTCAAGACGTATGCCGCGTTCGTGCAGGATCAAGTGGCATTGACCGACAAATTGAAGGTGCTGGCCGGGGCACGTTTCGAACGCTTCGAACATGACTACGAAACCTATGTGCCCGGCGCCAAGAGTTGGCAGGCAAGTGACAACGCGGTGACTCCGCGCATCGGCGTGACCTACGACCTGACCGAGACCTTGGCGGTCTATGCCGATACCGCGCGCTCTTTCAAGCCGAACACCGGCGCCAGTCGCCAAGGTGGAGGGTTCGAGCCGGAGAAGGGCAAGTCTTACGAAATGGGTATCAAGTGGGAAGCGCTGGATCAGCAGTTGAGTGTCGATGCGGCGGTCTATCAGATCGAAAAACGTAACGTGTTGACCACCGACCCTGTTGATTCGACCTTCAGCGTTGCGGCCGGTGAGGTGCGCAGCCGTGGTTTCGACGTCAACGTTGCCGGCAACCTCACGCCCGAATGGCGCGTGATTGGCGGCTACGCCTATGTCGATGCCGAAGTGACCAAGGACAACGTGCTGCGCTCTGGTACGCGGTTGCTGAACATCCCGAAAAACAGCTTCAGCCTGCTGAATATGTATGAGTTCCAGGACGGAACCCTCAAGGGGGTGGGCCTGGGCACCGGCCTCAAATACGTTGACGAGCGCGCCGGACAAACCGCCAACACCGCGTTTTCGATGGGCAGCTACACCGTTGTCGACTTGCTGAGCTTCTACAAGATCAACGACAAGGTGCGACTCAATCTCGACGTGAAAAACCTGTTTGACCGCGATTATGAAGAGGGCGCATTCGGCAACGTCTATGCCTATCCGGGGGCGCCGCGAACCGTGCAGGTCGGTGTTTCTTACACCTTGTAGTGCGATCTGCTGGCGCCCGCCGAACCTGCCTCGATAACGCGCGAGGTGAGGCGGTGTGCGCCAGCAGGACTGCTCAAGCGTCGCCCTCTCGGTATGGCGGTTTATGCCTCGGAAACGGCCTCGCGCACAAAGTCTTCATAGGTGCGCAGTGGGTGCCCCATGAGGGTCTGCAGCCGTTCTACAGTTCCCTCAACTGACTGCATGCCGAAGGTCTGGATACCCGACATCATCAGGCGCATGTCATAAGCCAGCCAGGTGGGGCCATACGAAGCCAGCTGTGCTTCGAAAGCTGCCACGTCATCACCCCCATAGGCGATCTCGCGGCCCAGAGCCGCACTCCAGATTTTCGCCACTGACGCACCGGTAAGCGCGTGCGGCCCAACCAGTTCCAGCGTTTCACGACGCAGCGCAGAGGGGGCCTTATCGCGTCGCAGCAGTTCTGCGACCGCGACATCAGCGATATCGCGCGCGTCAATCATCGACACGCCCGCCGCGCCGATCGGCATTGGGTAAACCGAGTAGTTCTGAATAGTCTGTTGGACCATGCGGTCGTTTTGCATGAAGTAAGCCGGACGCAGAATCGTGGCAGGCATGTCCAGACTCTCGATCATGCGTTCAACCGTATGTTTGCCGGTGAAGTGCGGGACATTGGTGAATTTGTCGGCATGGATCACCGACAGATAAACGATGCGTTCGATACCCGCCTCACGAGCCAGATTCAGCGTGATGAGGGCTTGAGTGACCTCGTCGGGCGTCACGGCATTGAGCAGGAACAGGCTACGCACCGACGCGAGCGCAACGCGCATCGACGCTACGTCGGTGAGGTCTGCGACAACTTCAGTGACACCAGCCGGAAACTCCCGCTTACCCGCTTGGCGCACCAGGGCTTTGACCTCGGCGCCCGCGCCAGCAAGGCCTTGAGTGATCAGTGAACCAATGGTGCCGGTGGCGCCAATAACCAGAATGCTCATGTTTGAAACTCCTGCATGGGATTTAGAGTGGATCAGCGAGTGAAATCCGCAACAACCTTGCCCGTCCGTGAAACGGTGCGATTGCGTTCGATCGCCCTGGGAATATCAGAAAAACCAACTACGTCGCCGATCCTCGATTGAAGCGTGCCGTTGGCGACTTCCCTGGCCAGTTGCTCCAGCAATTGAGGATCAGGCTTGTTCATGAACCAGAGGCCACGGCGATCCGTCGGCGTCCGGGCAAGAATTTCGGGAGATGACGTGCCGACAATCACACCGTCCGGCGCCAACACCTGCCACGACCGATCCAGCACCTCACCACCGACGTAGTCGAGCACCAGCGCAATATTCCGGACGATGTTTTCGAAACGTTGAGAGTGGTAGTCAAAGACAAAATCGGCGCCGAGGCTTCGCACGTAATCCAGGTCCGCAGCGCCCGCCGTTGCAAAGACCTCGGCGCCTGCCCGCTTGGCATACTGCACGGCATAAGCGCCTAGCCCACCTGCGGCGCCATGAATCAGGACTCGCTGACCCGCGAGGATCGGCCCCGCGTGATGAAGACTGTTCCACGCCGCAACGGCTGCCACAGGCATGGCGGCCGCATGGACGTCGTCCAGAGCCTCAGGCGTCAGAGAAAGACTCGCTTCGTTGACAGTCACGAATTCAGCGTAAGCGCCCAATGCGCCCATCGCTCCCATGACACGGTCGCCAACATTGAAACGAGAGGCGCCGGGCCCCACCGCATCAATCACTCCGGCCATCTCGGCGCCCAGTACGATGGGCAATGGCAGTGCGAATGCATTGCGCACAAGACCTTCGCGAACCTTCCAGTCGATGCCATTGACGCCCGCGGCCCGAACCCGAACCAGAACCTGGCCTTGCTCGGGTGCCGGTTTCTCGATCTCGGAAATTCTTGCGGCTTGCGCACCACCGTAGTCGCGTATCAATACAGCACGTTGAAGGGTGTTCATGGCAATTCCTCATATCGTGTTCCGATGACGAGAAATTAACCTGTTGCACATGCAAAACGAAGACAGCAAAATTAATACGCCTCGTTTCATATATGGAACACCATGAACCTTAATGCGCTGATTGATTTCATCCTCGTCGCCACCAATGAGGGGTTGGGAAAAGCAAGCCGTGCGAGCGGTATTTCCAAAGCCACGTTGTCGCGCCGAATCTGCGATCTTGAAGATCAACTGGGCGTGAGGCTGGTAGAGCGCAGCGCACGTGGTCTGAAGCTGACCGACGCGGGTGAGGCGCTGATGTCTCGAACCGAAGGCCCGCTGAGTGAAGTGACCGATGCCATGGCAGCAGCACGTGAGGGCGTTTCAACGCCTCGCGGACGCCTGCGAGTCGCGCCCCCGATTCTGTTCTCGCAGCTCGCAATGGGACGTATCGGCGCCGAGTTCTGTGCGGCCTATCCGGAGGTATTCATCGAGGTTGTGTCGGAAGATCGCAGGGTGGATCTGGTGGAAGAGCAATTTGACGTCGCCATTCGAATCAACCCAAGCCCGGACAGCAGCCTGGTCGGACGGTGCTTCGCCAAGGACCGGCTGATAGTGGTGGCGGCGCCTCAAATTCTCAGGCCGATGGCCGGCGCGATCAGACCCGTTCCCGCTATCGTGACGTCGGCTTTCCAGCCAACGCAATGGAGTCTTGATGGCGGGCAGTTGGTCTTGGAGCCGATCCCGAAGATGCGATTCTCTTCGCTACTGATGGTCCGCGATGCAGCTATCGCCGGTGGCGGTGCCGCTCTAATCCCCCAGTCCATCGCCTGGAACCAGCTCGCTCGTGGCGACTTGGTTCAGTGGGGAACGGTGTCAGGCGTAGAGCCAGCGCTTTGGGTGTTGCACACTTCCAGGCGGCTCGCGGCGCCAAAGGTTCGCGCATTCGTCGACTTCATATGTGACAAATATTCAGACATGTCGCTTGTTCTAAGGGGATAGGCATTATTTAAGCCCCGCCGTATAGGGGCGTAACAGGCACTCGCGAGTGGCCGCTTCTGGCCGATATGACCTCACCAGACGTGCTTCCAATGTCAGGCGAGTTTCCCCTCACGAACTCCACCGCTGAATCTGCACAACTTCAAGTGCTCGGCTCAGCAGCGATCATCAGTCGATAAATCAATTCAGGCGCTCAAGCGTTACATCGCAAAACCTGGGCTATCTTTTCTGCGACTCACCTGCAAAGGGTGATCCCTCGAGTAAGGATGCTTTATGAATCTATTGGCCCATCGCCTGAACCTGCTCACTCTGACATTGATTGGTGCACTGGCAACGACATCCCTGATGGTGCCGCAAAGCCACGCTGCCCAAGCTTCAGTCAGTGGCCCTGTCGCCGGCACCAAGGTCACCGAACCCTATGTACGCATGATGGCGCGCGAAGCGTATTTCTGGGGTTGGCCGATGGCCAATA
This sequence comes from Pseudomonas sp. AD21, assembly GCF_002878485.1. Taxonomy (NCBI): domain Bacteria; kingdom Pseudomonadati; phylum Pseudomonadota; class Gammaproteobacteria; order Pseudomonadales; family Pseudomonadaceae; genus Pseudomonas; species Pseudomonas sp. AD21. The sequence goes on along the minus strand of NZ_NQYG01000051.1, from coordinate 20,713 downwards.
TTTTCAATCGTCGCCAAGCGTTCAAGGACTTGCCTGAACCTGGCTTGCTGGGGGGCATCGTCCCGGTAGCGCCGATCAACCGGCTATCGATGCTCAGCGATTACATTGATCCGGCCGAGCGTCTGGTTGCATGCCCGAATCAGGACGTGGTTTACGGCGCGGCCAGCATCGCACTGGATCTGGAACCGGTGGTGCTGCAAGTACCTGACTTCGGCAGCCGCTTCTGGGTGTATCAGGTGGTGGACCTGCGCTCCGACAGTTTTGCCGAACTCGGCAAAATGTACGGGACCAAGCCCGGCTTCTACCTGCTGGTGGGCCCGGACTGGAACGGCAAAGTCCCGGCCGGCATCAGTCAGGTCTTCCGCGCACGGACCAACACCGGTTTTGTCATTCCCCGTGTGTTTCAGGACGATACCGCGGCTGACCGTGCTGCGATCCAGCCATCGCTGTCCGGGGTGGACATGTACCCGCTGTCGCAATACGACGGTAAGGCCAAACACCGCGACTGGGCCAAACTGCCGAAATTCCCGGCGCAGGCCGCAGGCAGTGGTGAAACCAAATGGGTGATGCCGGAGAAATTCTTCGACGAACTGCCCGCGCTGCTCAAGGACGCCAAGCCGTTGCCGGGCGAGGAGGCCCGCTATGCACAAATGGCCGCTCTCGCCACCCTCGCCAAGACTGATCCACAACTCAAGGCCGCCATGATTGATGAGGCGAAAAAGGCCGACAGTGAAGTCATCGACCCGCTGCTGCAGTTCCGTAACTATGGCCTGCAACTGCCGGACCACTGGAGCACCATCAGCAACGGCGCGGCGTTCGGCACTGACTACTTCAGTCGTACCGCCGTGGCGCGGTCGAACATCTTCGTCAACCCGCAGAAAGAGACCAAGTACTTTTATCAGGACCTGGACAAGACCGGCACGCGCCTCAACGGGCAGAACGGCTACACCGTGACGTTTGCCAAAGGTCAGTTGCCACCGGTCAAAGGTTTCTGGTCACTGACGCTGTACAACGAGCAACACTTCTTCTCGCCGAATGAGCTCAAACGCTACTCCATCGGCACCAAGAACAAATCGCTGCAACCCAACCCTGACGGCTCGTTGACGATCTACGTGCAGAACGGTTCGCCGGGCAAGGACAAGGAAAGCAATTGGCTGCCAACACCGAAAGGCGCCGACTTCTCGCTGTACATCCGCGCTTATTGGCCAGAGACCGCAGCGCTGAATGGAAAGTGGGTACCGCCAGCCGTCGTAAAAGCCAACTGACCGGAACAGGATGTTCGTCATGAACACATACGCAAAAACCATCACGGCGTTAGGTCTGGCTGTTTCGATCAGCGCCAGTGCCCAGGCCAACACCCACTATGAGCAATTGGCCGACCTGCCATTCGCCGGCGGTTACCCGACGCTCGAAGGCGTGGCGCAACTGCAGAACGAGTTGCTGTTCCAGCGCGCCGTGCAGTCGTACATCTGGGCGTTGCCGGCGCTGAACATGTACGCGATGAAGGAAGGTTCGGAAAAAACCTTCGGTGCCGGTTACAACGTGCTGCCGATCTGGAAGGATCGACTCAACGCCAGGACCCGGGTCACTACGCCAAACTCCGATGTGATCTACGCCATGGGCTATCTCGATCTCAAGCAGGACGGCCCGATGGTGATCGAGGTGCCACCGGGCTTGCAGGGCATTCTGGATGACTTCTTCCAGCGGCCGATCTGTTCCGAAGGACCGATAGAAGGGCGCCAGTGGTGCGGCGACGTGGGGCTGCCGGGGCCGGACAAAGGCAAAGGGGCCAAATACCTGGTGCTGCCGCCGGACTACAAGGGCGAGGTGCCGCCGGGTTATCTGACTTATCGTTCGCGCACATACGGGGTGTTCGTGTTCTGGCGCGGATTTTTCAAGGACCCGAAACAGCTGCAAGCCCCAGTGGCGGTCATGGAGCAGACGCGTATTTATCCGTTGGGCAAGCAGGCCACGGCCAAGGCGATGGTGTTTCCCAACGCCTCGAAAACGCCGGTCAACATGCTCTACCCAACTGATGGCAGTGCGTTCGATATGTTGTCGCGGTTCATCGACCACGAATACGTTGACCCGCAAGACATGGAAATGCGCGGCATGCTCGCCGCACTGGGGATCGTCAAAGGCAAACCGTTCAAGCCGGAACCTGCCGCCCGCGACCTGCTCGACAAGGCTGCGAAAACCGCGAGCAAGATCGGCCACGCCATTTCCTACACACCGCAAACCATTGTCGCCAATGGCACCTGGTATCCGGATCGCAAGTGGTTAAACGTATTCCCCGGCAATGCAACGTTTACTGCCGACACCTTTAATTACATCGACCCGCGCACCGGTTTCTTCACCAATGCCTACTCTGCAAGCCCGGGCATGGCGATAAACATGGAAAACGTCGGAGCCAAGTACCCGGCCACTTTCGTCGATTCCAAGGGGAACTTCCTTTCCGGCAGCGACAGCTACACGCTGAACCTGCCCAAGGGCATTCCCGCGGCACTCTTCTGGTCGGTCACGGCGTATGACTCGGTCACGGCATCAGGCCTGGACAATGGCCAACCGTTCCCGTCGCTGAACACCATGGACAACCCCGTCACCAACGCCGACGGCTCAATTGACGTGCACTTCGCCCCGACTTCTCCAGGCGCCGGTAAAAACTGGATCAAAACCCTGCCGGGTGAAGGCTACTTCGTGATTCTGCGATTGTATGGTCCGACCAAAGCGTTCTTTGACAAGGCCTGGAAACCGGGGGACTTGATCAAACAATGATCCGGGATTCTTCTGAAGACATGAGTGAATCGGTGCATTCATGTCTTCAACATTCCTGACCGACCGCTTCTGGCCGAAGACTGCCAGACTGGCTGACCTATGCCTGCCGGACGAAGACTGCGGAGGATCGGCGAAGGTGTCTATAAGGTTCGCAGACCGATTTGCCACGACAGCACTGGATTTGAACCGTTAACTGCTTGGAATCCTTCATATAAACCCCTTGCTCTAACACCTTGTTCATAAAGATAACGACAAGCGTGCCGATACTCCAAAAGCACTTCAGGTCACTGCACACTGTTTTTGGCGATGAGCAAGGAACACAACATGATGTCTACTCGTCAGAACGCTCTCAAAGCATCAGACGTGACCCTTTGCGGTCTGGTGTGCCTGGCAGGGGTGGCCGTCACATTCTTGGTACTGACGCTATTCGAAAGGTCAGAGCAGCGTACCGTCAGCGTTGCTTTTCAGCTGGAGGTCGACGAAAGATTCAGTCGCCTGCAACGACGCTTTAATACTCAGGTCCTGAAACTGGACGTTGTGAGGCGTTTCTTTATCAACGCCGACGATGTCACTGAAAAGGAGTTTCTGGGATTCGTTACGCCTCTGGTTGAAGAGGACGAAGCCTGTAGCTGGGTACCCAGGATTATCGAGAAGGATCTCCAGGCGTTTCGCGCCACGGCGCTTCGCAACGGCACCGGTGATTTTTCATATCATGAAATCAACCCCGTCACCGGCGAAAGAGTCCCCCTCAGCAGCCGGCCGGAACACTGGATATTGCTCTACATATTGAAGCGCGATGACGTAAAGGTCATACCCGGCATGGATGTTCTGGCTCGCCCGGGTCGCCAGGCCTTGATGAGCAAGGCACGAGAAACGCGGCAAATAGTTGTGTCGGAACCATTGAAAATGACCAATGGGCAGTCGGGGATTTTCTTTGTCGCACCGGTATTCCGGGAGTCCCCTGAGGTTGCATTGAACGATGACAACTTGCAGGGGTTCGTTGTCTCTACCGTACGCTTGGCTTCTTTGATGGAACAAGGCATTCCATTGCCAAGTCTGCAACGACTGAACGTGACGCTTTCATTGATCGACACGCAGCATCAAGGGGAAACCATTTATCAGAGCTCGGCCCCTGCTGCCCCTTCAACGCTGTATGCGCAGCGGCTGCTGAAAGTAGCCGACCAGAATTACCTGATCCAGTTCAGACCCAGCTCAACCTTTCTGGTCGCCAACAGCTACGCACTGTCCATCAGCCTGATTATCGTGTTCGGAGCAGGGTTGACGCTGCTGCTGACCTTGATGGTGTACTTGCTGATTACACAGCGCTCCCGCGCGCTCTCGCTGGTTGATGAACGCACGCAAGACTTGCGTTTGTTGAACATTACCGATCACCTGACCGGCGTCTATAACCGCCGATACTTCGAAGAGTTGATGGAACGCCTGCTCATCGAGGCTAGCGTGCAACACCGCTCTCTGTCGCTGATCATGTTTGACGTCGATCACTTCAAACAGATCAACGACCGCTGGGGCCATCAGTGTGGTGATAACGTTCTGAAGTCGTTGTGCACACGAATACGTTCGGCAACGCGCAAAACCGATCTACTGTGCAGAACAGGCGGAGAAGAGTTTGCATTGATCTGCCCGGATACCCAACTGAACGATACAAGGCTGCTGGCAGAAAAACTTCGAGCGCTGATAAGCACTCTGCCATTTGATGATATTGGACAGGCGACTTGTAGCTTCGGCGTTGCGACGTGGATTCCATCAGAATCGTTTGACGCCTTCATTCGGCGTGCCGATACCGCGATGTACAGTGCTAAATCAAGTGGTAGAGATCAAGTCCAGCTTGCCGCTGTGTAGCAGACCAGGCTACCTGGGTGTCACGGCGCAAAAGCCGGCTCGACAACTTCGCAGCCGCGCTCTGCCTCCAGGTCATCACCCCATTGTGCTGCACGCCCCTGGTAATGAGCGGCAGACGACCCGAATCTGCCCTTCGGGGAAGGGCTGAAATCGGCCAGTGGTCGGTCGCTCAAAACACTTGAAAAACTACTGATTGCTAAAGTCAGGGTTCGAAAACAGCTCACTCGGTCGAAGGCACGGCTGCTTTGCTGCCCAAGCGGATGAGTTCATTGGAGAAACACAGGCCGATGATGATCAGTGCCGCTCCTGCGTACAGGCTTTCGCGCGGTACTTCGTTGAGCGCCACAAACGCCAGCAACGCGGCGAACAGTGGCTCGGGCAGCTCCAGCGCTTGCACTTGGGATGGCTTGAGATACTCGATGGCCTTGGTGGTGCAGAAGAAGCCCAGGATCGTCGGCAACGTGGCCAGCGCCAGTAGCGCGGCGATCGCCAGCGGTGACAACTCGCCCATCGCGAAACCATCGGCGGCAGCTGGCATCAGCAAGTACAGGCTGCCAAAGAACAACAATTGTCGGGTGAAGTGCAGCCCTCCCGAAACCCCCATACGCTTCATCGCAACCGAAAAGGCCCCATAACCGGAGCCAGCCACGGAGGCGAGGGCAGCACCTTGCAGGGTAAAGCCCTGCTGCAGGTCGCCGCCGAAGATCACCGAGATTCCGGCGATAGCCAGAGCGGCACCCACGGTAGCGTTCGCGGTGATGGCATCCTTGAGGAAAATGCGCCCCAGAATGATCGAGGAAATCGAGGCACTGGCCATCAGCACCACCACCACACCTGCTGCAGCATAGTGTCGATAGGCGGATGTTTCGAAATGGAACAGCACAAAGATGCCAAGGAATGCGCAGATAGCCGCCTGAGTCCATTTGGTCGACGCCACCGGGCGCTTGAGAAAAAACAATAGGGTCGAGAGAAGCACGCAACCCAGTACCGTCTTGATGAGAGCGACACTGCTGGCGGTGAAACCATTACTCATGAGTATTTTGCTGAGTACACCGATCGTTGCGTTCAGTGCCGCAGCGCAGAGTGCAAATATGACGCCTTTGCTGAAAGTGGATTGCATTGATGACGATCCCTGTCGCTGAATGGTCGTTCGATAGAATGCCGCCCTGTATCGACGGCGCCAAGTTTGAGGATATGAAGATCCCAGTAACCCTAATGCCGATCAGTTAAGCGAACTCAATGCTCAAAGCAACGAAGATC
>NZ_NQYG01000051.1:9956-14743 GCF_002878485.1 Pseudomonas sp. AD21 | reverse complement strand
CCCGCTCACAGGGGATCTGCGCTTAACTGATCGGCATTCCCCGCCAATCCCGGTATTTATTCTGACACAAGCGCTGGATCGCCCAGCAGGTTGTTATTCGCCTTCTTTTCGCCGCCAGGGGAGAGGTCAGAGGGCCTGGCCCTTGGCTATGCAATATGAGTTGACGAACGTTGCAGTGTGCTGCAAAGACTGACGTATATCCGGTTTGGCTATTCCATGCCTGTTGGCAAATTGTTCGACCGCGGCTGTATCAAAACGAGTGGTCTGGATAAAGTCCAGGGCTTCGGGTTTTGTATTCAAAAACCACGCGACGGGAGGAATGCTCAGTAGCAACTTCAGCAATCGGAGTGAAATGTGATGCTTGGGAGACTTTAAGCCCAAAGGTTGTGCCACCTGAATCAGGAGTTCTCGCAAGTTTGGAGTTTGGTCATCAAGCGTCAGCAGTTCCTGGCCCACCATGGCAGGATCAAAAGCACAAACTGCCACCAGCTCAACCAGGTAGTCCACGGTGACCAGTGGCAGCCAGTGTTCGGCGGTACCGGGCACCGCAGTCAGCTTTCCCTGCACAAGGTTGCGTATCAGCTCCACCAGCGGCTGACCGTCAAGGATATGCCCTGTGCGGCTATGGCCACAGACAGTCGCAGGGTGGACAACGGTCATCTCCCCACCCTTGGCGGACATGACCTCCAGAGTCGCAAAATGCGCCTCCAGCTTGCTTCCCTCGTAACCGCCGACACGCCGGTAGACGGCAGACCAGTTCGTCAACTCCGGATGACGAGGATCAATGCCGATACGTTGCAGATGTTGATGATTTTTCAGCATGTAGCCGCCGATCATCACTAAACGGCTTTTTTGCTCAGCCGCCAACAGCGCCACGCGCTTTGCCCCTTCCACATTCACCGCACGAGCGTGCTCCACTGAAAGCCCCCATGCGAAATGGGCGCCCAGGTGGAATATGACGCGGGCACGCCTTAGCACTTCCCGGTCAGCAAGACTCAGTCCGAGGTTGTCCCGTTCCAGATCGCCAGCTACGGCAAATACCCGGGTTGCGCACCCTCCCAGATTATCGACTTGCTCGCGCAACGCAGCCAGTCGCTCCGGGCGACGCATCAACACCCGAATGGTGTGACCTTTTGCACTCAGGTTCGCCACCAAATGTTGACCGATGAAGCCAGTCCCGCCCGTAACAAAGCACTCCACGCTCATTTCCCTGTTCCTTGTTGAAGGTGAGAAATCAAGCGTAAACTATCGACCCAACTCTACAGTCAAGCGGTGTTTTCATGAAAATCGGCGACCTCGAGGCCCGCAGCGGTGCCAGCCGCCATACGCTGCGTTACTACGAACAAATCGGCCTGATCTCACCGCTGCGGCAAACCAACAACTATCGCGTTTACACCGAGCAGACTCTGCAGGATCTGGACTTTATCCAGCGCGCGCAAAGCATGGGGTTTTCTCTGGGGGAAATAGGCGAGATTCTGGATGCGCAGCGGAACAAGCTGATCGATTGTGCTGACGGCGCGAAGCTGATTGAAAAGAAAATGGCAGAAATCAAACAGAAAATTGCCAACCTCCAAAGCATTTATCGGTATCTGGATCAAGAGCGCGCACCCCCCCAAGCCAGTGCTGCCAGGCAACTTGAGCTTCAGCAGCAGAGCAACGCTTCCCACTGAACTGTCAGCGTCCGGGTAACGGACGCTGCGGCCTGCCTCCAGTTTCAAGCCCGTCGCTTACGCATTTTCTGAAACCTTGCGTACACCGAAAAATGTTTCGGACACCTCAACATCGCGAGTGCCCGGAAATATCAGCTTTCGCCTGCGCTTACATCCGGTGATGTTCCAGCAAGAAGTCCACGAACAATCGCACCCGCGCCGGCATTGCCGCTCCACCGACGAACACTGCATGAATCGGTTCCTGGTCGCCGGGGTTCCAGGCTTCCAACAGCGCAATCAGGTCGCCGCGCTGCAGATCTTCGCTCACGCTGAATTCACCGATACGTGCAATGCCGGCGCCGACTCGCGCGAGTTGTGCCAGCGCTTCACCACTGCTGCATTCGATGTTGCCGCTGACCTTCAGGGAAAACTCGTTTCCATCGCGGATGAACGGCCAGTTGGGTTCGGCACGCCGGAAGTTGAAGCGCAGGCAGTTGTGCTGTAGCAGATCCTCCGGTTGCTGGGGGATGCCGTGGCGCTGCAGATACTCGGGCGATGCCACCACTACCTGGCCGGTGTTGCCGATCTTGCGCGCGGTCAGCGGGCTGTCGGGCAGATGGCCAAAGCGGACCGCGACGTCGGCCTGCCCGCCGAGAATGTCGACCACTTCGTCGCCGAGGGTGAGGTCGACGACGATGTTCGGGTAACGGGCGCTGAATGCTGCGACCAAGGGAACGATGGCCAGCCGCCCATGACCAAGGGCGGCACTGACGCGCAATCGTCCCCTGGGTACGCCCTGATCGGCGATGGCTTCTTCGACCTCGTCCATGTCGGCGAGGATACGCCGAGCGCCGCGCAGGAACGCTTCGCCCTCGGCAGTGAAGGTGATCGCCCGGGTGGTGCGCAACAGCAGGCGGGTGCCAAGACGTTGTTCGGTACGCGCGATGATCCGACTGACTGCCGAGGGTGTCAGGCCCAGTGCACGTGCGGCGGCCGACAGGCTGCCTTCCTGCGCCACGGTGGTGAACACGCTCATTTCACCTGACCTGCCGTTGAAATCCACTTGTGCCTCCCGCGCAAAGGTGATTACCAAAAATGCTATCTACCGCTTGAAAAGACAGGATCGTAGCATCTGCGGCATAGATAAGGAGCCTTCCATGCGTATCAATCCACCACTTGTCGCACTCGCCATCGGTGCCTTTGGCATCGGCGTTACAGAGTTCGCCCCCATGGGCATGTTGCCGGGTATCGCTGCGGACCTGGGCGTTTCCATTCCCGCCGCCGGTTTGCTGGTCAGTGCTTATGCGCTGGGCGTATTGCTCGGTGCACCGCTGATGACCCTGACCACCGGCAGGATCCCCCGGCGCTATCTGCTGATCGGGCTCATGGCGATTTTCACCCTGGGTAATCTGATGTCAGCTCTGGCTACCGATTACTACAGCCTCATGGTCGCCAGGGTGGTGACCTCACTGAACCATGGTGCATTTTTTGGCGTTGGCTCCATCGTCGCCGCCAGCGTGGTCGCCCCGGAGAAACGTGCCGGGGCGGTGGCGGCGATGTTCATGGGCCTGACTCTGGCGACCATTGGCGGTGTGCCGCTGGCCGCCTGGTTTGGTGAACTGTTCGGTTGGCGCACCGCTTTCTGGGGTATTACCGGGCTGGGCGTGGCGACCATGGCCGCGTTGTGGTTCGCCCTGCCTGACCTGAAGGCGCCGCAAAGCGTCGGTGTAATGGCGGAAATTCGGGTATTGGGGCGTGGCCCGGTGTTGGGCGCGCTGGCCCTGACCGTCGTCGGCTCGAGTGCCATGTTCACCGTCTTCACCTACATCGCGCCGATCCTCAGCAGCGAGACCCATGCGTCCACCGCCTTCATCACCGCCATGCTGGTGCTCTACGGTGTCGGGTTGACGCTGGGCAACATGTGGGGCGGCAAGGCCGCTGACCACTCGATTGATCGCACTCTGATCATCTCGCTGAGCGTGCTGATTCTCGTCTTGCTGGCGTTCACCGTACTGATGCGTTGGCCGCTGCCGGCCGCCGTCGCCATCCTGATATGGGGTGTCGCCAGTTTCGCCCTGGTGCCGCCGCTACAGATGCGCGTCATGGAAGCTGCGAAGGACGCGCCCAATCTGGCCTCTGCGGTGAACATTGGCGCGTTCAATTTCGGCAACGCGATTGGCGCTGCGCTGGGCGGAGCGGTGATCAACGCGGGTCTGGGTTATCCGGCGATTTCCCTGGCCGCAGCGGCGATGGCCGGCCTGGGGCTGCTGATGGTGTTGGCTTTTGCCTGGCGCTCCAGAACGATTGAAGCCGCTGTGGTGTGAGGAAGATGATGCGGCGTCGGGCTACCCGCTCAGCGGCTTGATTTGCTGGATGAATTCAATGAGCAAGCGCAACCCGGTTGGCAGTTGCCGCTGGCTGGAATAGTAGATATGAAAGCCATCTTCCAGAGGCGCCCACTCCGTCAGCACCAGACGGAGCCGCCCGTCCTTCACATAAGGCGCGACAAGAGGTTCCGGCAAATACATCAAGCCAGCACCACCGAGTACAGCAATGAGCCCCGTCTCGGCCTGGTCGACAGTGATGGACGTCGGAACGGTGATTTGTAATGCCTCACCGTCGCGCTCCAGCTCCCACCGATACACCCGATCATCTCCAAGACGGTTGCTGATGCAGCGATGATTCAACAGGTCATCCGGGTGTTCAGGTGTTCCAAATCGTTCCAGGTAGCTCGGTGCCGTAGCTGCCGTGGGCTATGAGTGCTTTCTCGGCATCGCTCACGGGAAGTGCATCGATAAAGGCTCGCGCCCCATCCAGGCTCTGATAGGGATAGTCGATGGAATACAGGATGCGCTCGGCACCCATCAGCGTATGAATGAACTGAAAGTGCGTCCGCTTCCGGCGGCTGCCACGGCAGGGTTGCAAAACCGGCGAAGCGCTCGGGATGAGCTTACGCAGCTGCGGCTAACCAATCGTTGGCGGCACGGTTCAGATCGATGGCTTCTTGCGCAGGCAACAGCTGGGGAATCCATTCGCGTTGAACCCGGCGTGCTCGCCATCTACTCGATAGCGGAGAAGGGCAGCCCCACCAGTCTAATGCCGATCAGTCAAGCGCAGATCCCCTGTGGGAGCGGGCGT
>NZ_NQYG01000051.1:6049-9925 GCF_002878485.1 Pseudomonas sp. AD21 | reverse complement strand
GCCGGGCCGACGTCTTCGCGAGCAAGCCCGCTCCCACCATTGATCTTCGTTGCTTTGAGCATTGAGTTCGCTTACCTGATCGGTACTCGCGTGAGTACGCCAGGATCCTGAACCTGCGGAGCACACAAAACGACTTTCACAAATGGTGCCATAAATTGGCACCACCGGGTTTTATGCTGCGCTTCTCAGGCAGAGATACCCATCCAGTCTCGTCGCTGCCTGCTCTGTGAAGGAACTGCGCCATGCCCGGATTTGAACGTATTCAGTACAACAACTATGGTGGCCCGGAGGTGATGCGGATCGAAGATTTCGAACTGCTCGCACCTGGCAACGGGGAAGTGGCGGTGCGGGTAAAGTTCGCTGCCATCAATCCAATCGACTGGAAGCTGCGCGACGGACAAATGAAAATCGTGACTGGCAGGGCTTTTCCCCGGGCGATGGGGATGGACTTCTCCGGGATCGTCACGGCCGTCGGTCACGGTGTAACGCGGCTTCGGGTAGGTGACGCCGTATTTGGTCTTGCCCGCTTCAAGGAAAGTGGCGCGCTCGGCCAGGCGGTGGTGACAAAGGAGACGCTCCTTGCCAAAAAGCCCGACAGTGTTTCCTTCGAGGATGCGGCATGTTTGGGCACTCCAGGCGTTACCGCGTGGAACGGGCTGATCGACAAGGCAAAGCTGCGTGCTGATCAGCATGTCTTCATCAACGGGTGTGCCGGGGCGGTCGGCGAAGCCGCTGTGCAGATCGCACGGCTTTTCGGTGCCGTTGTCTCCGGTAGCTGTAGCGCCCGGGACATGGAACGGGCCAGAGCACTCGGCGTGCAGACCGTCTACGACTACCGCACGATGGATCTCTCAACGATCACTACGCGCTTCGACGTGGTCTTCGATACCGCCGCGACAATGAAAATGTCGGCGGGGATGGCCATGCTGCGGCAAAGCGGCGTGTTGCTGGATCTGAATCCCGGCCCGGGCAAGTTCATCCGGGCGATCTTCGATCGACGGCTGAAGCCTGTTATCGGTTCGCCACGTGCCGATATTCTCGAGAAGCTTGCGGATGCTGCCCGGGAGAACAACCTCAGAATGCCCATTGGAGAAATCGTTTCGCTGAACGCAGCGATCCAGCTAATCACAGAACTTGAAAAAGGGCGCAAGCTTGGCGGTAAAGGCATCGTCGCGATGGAGCCGGAATGACCAGAAGTCATCGATTATTTGACCTGATGCAAGCACTTCGCCGACACCGCAGGACGGTGTCAGGCAAAGCGCTTGCGCATGAGCTGGGTGTGTCTTTGCGCACCATCCGCCGTGACGTCGCCACACTTCAGGAGATGGGCGCCGACATCGAGGGCGAACCAGGTGTCGGCTACATTCTGCGACCAGGATTTCTTCTGCCCCCACTGTCTTTCACCGAAGAGGAAATATATGCGCTGGCAATCGGCGCCCAGTGGGTGAGTCGCCAAGCCGACGATTCACTCACCCTCGCCGTAACGAACGCACTGGCCAAGATCAATGCCGTTCTTCCCGCTGATATGCGCTCGGCCCTGGACGATGACACGGTCTACGTGGTCAGCGGGCAACTGGGTTGGGTTCTACATCAGGACATACAGCAGCGCCACCGCTCAGCCGAACGGCCGCTATTTCGTTGCCGCGTTTGCCGCACAAGCTGTCGCCCAATACGGCATGCGGCTTTGGGACGGCGCCGGAAAAATGCTGTTCGACTCCGGAACGCCTAACGCAACATTTACGCGAGCTTTCCAAAACTGGACTTACGTCAAGTCGGATCAGGATGATCAGGGCCTGTACCGAAATTATTATTCTGTGCCGTTCAGCTTTCCCCAAAACGAATTCATGCTCATCAATAACTTCGGAATGACCATGGTTTCTGGCGGGACGATCCCAAGGCAGCTTTATTGCACGTGGGATTTCGTCGGAGGCACGCTCTACGCCGTTACTGTTGCCGCCAATAACCCTTACGCGTTTTTCCTCCCGGCGTTATTTGCCAAGATGAGCGCGTGAGCTCCCGCGATTAATCACTCAAAATCAGGATTTTTTAATGTCCAAGCAGACGATCAATCTCGGCACTGCTCCTACCGGCGTGGGCGGTGATACGCCCCGTAGTGCGTTTACCAAAACCCAGAGCAACTTCGACGAGCTATACGCCGCCGACGCAGTCAACTACAAGCGTGCCAATATCGTTGGCTCGGTCTCGCAATCTGGCGGCGTGCCCACCGGTGCGATCATTGAAGTCGGCAGCAATTCCAATGGTGAGTACGTGAAGTTCGCCAATGGCACGCAGATATGCAGGTTTTTGTATAGCGGAGCCTTGGCCCTTGATTCCCCTCTTTATGGCGCCTTTGTCTCTGGCTGGATCTCGTGGACTTTTCCATCAGGCTTCGTTTCGAGGCCGAACGTCATCGTCACTCCACGCGATGACACGGCGCTTTTTGGATTTGTCTCTGCTTCAGGGAACGGTGGCATTGAGAACATTCGCCTTGGGCAGAATGCCGCTTCTGGCTCGTTCATTCGCTCTGCAAACTTCGTTGCATTCGGCAGGTGGTTTTGATGAATATTTTTCTTTCCCCACAACGACTGGACGCCTCGCTTGAAGTGGCAAGGGCTGGCAGTTCACTGATTCTCAACGGAGAGACCTTTGACTTTTCGGCAATGGCAGACGGCGACACGCTGCCAGCAAGCGCGATCAGCTCTATCTGGTTTGCTGGGCAGGTAGATAAAGAGGGCGGCGTACTGTCGATCACGCTGCTGTTGCCGATTCCGTCGAACTTCAGTCAGGAGCAGGCATTCCCGGCACCGCTGATCAACGTGCCGGAGGGGCGAGTTGCGCTCCCGCAGCCCTTACCTATTCAAATCGCCCAGATACAGGAGCCAGAGGCATGAGCAACATTGATTGGAGCCAACTGGTTACCGCTGAAATGAAGGCCGTGAAGCTAATAGCCCAACAGCTTACCGATGCAATCGCCGAGTCAGGCCGCCGCCGAAAAGAGGCAGACCATGAAATCGAACCTTTACAGGACGCGGTGGACATTGATGAGGCAACCGAAGCTGGCTTGAACCTGTTAAAGCTCTGGAAGAAATACCGAGTCGCACTGAGCAAGGTAGAAACGCAATCGACTTATCCCGCCAATATCGACTGGCCAGTGCCACCAGATAGTAGGTCCTTCTGATGCTCCGTTTCTAGCAATCATGTGAAAGCGCCATCATCGGATGCTGCATTTCTGATCCAGTGTGTGTAATATGACAAAATGAAGTACGCCACGGAAATCTGGAAGTTCGAATGGAAAGGAATCGTTCTGCATCAAAAAATCAGAACTTAGCAACCTGTCAGCTTTTCGCTGTTCCAGCCGCATCTGAACGCACCGGATTAGTGGAGTTATTTACTGCGATCGAATGTTCGTTGAAGCGATCACCGGTGAATGTGTTGCGAACGGTTGAATGGCTTCGCGAGAGCGCCGCGCGCTCAGAGCAGGAGTGGCAGAATAAAACAGTTGGTTTTCTGACCGCTTGTTGGGCCTTCGGCGCATTAGACTTAGCTACTCTCAAGCACCTTGAAGAGCGAATTATCGTAATCAGTTTTTGGGGCTGCCCATCTTATTAATACCTTTATTTACCTATGAGGGCAGTAAGTCCTGACTGCCGTACGTTGCCCTATTGTTTAGAAATTAGGTCTACCTCGTAGCAACAAAATTTAGAGTAAGTCCAAAGCCCGCCATGACGCGGGCTTTTTTTTGCCTGGAGAAAAGTGATGACTGCAACCGAGAAAGACCGCGACATACTCGCCCGCACGCTGTGGGGCGAAGCCCGCGGCGAGGGAACCGTCGGCCAGATCGCCGTGGCGTGGACGATCCGCAACCGTGTTTTCGAT
>NZ_NQYG01000051.1:0-6023 GCF_002878485.1 Pseudomonas sp. AD21 | reverse complement strand
CACGGGTCTGCCAGAAGCTGTACCAGTTCAGCTGCTGGAACAAGACCGATACGAACTATCAGTTCCTGATCGGCGTGAAGGAAATTCCGTTCCGCGAGCTGGCGCAATGCCGAATCGCGGCTGACCAGGTGATCGACGGCAAGGTACAGGATCCTACCGGCGGCGCCACCCATTACTACGCCACCAGCATCAAGGCGCCGGCCTGGGCGGCGAAGGCCAAGCAGACGCTCAAGTTGGGCGGCCACGTCTTCTTCAAGGATGTGCCGTGATGGTCGTTCCGTGGAAAGCGGTGGGCGCGCTGGCGCTTGTGCTGATCGGCGCCGGCAGCGCCTGGCAGTTTCAGGACTGGCGCTACGGGAAGCAATTGGCCGAGCAGGCCCAGCAGCACGCCGAAACCCTCAATCAACTGGCCCAGGCCGCGGCTACCGCGCAGCAGGCCGAGCAGGACAAGCGTCTGGCGCTCGAGCAGCGGCTGGAGGCCAGCGAGCAAACCCACTTCGAGAAAATGACCGATGCTCAACGTGATCAAGATCGCCTGCGCGATCGCCTTGCCACTTCTGATTTGCGCCTGTCAGTCCTCCTTGACGCAACCGACGCCGCCAAAGGCTGCGGGGTGCCTGGCACCGCCGGCACCGGCGGCTTGGATCATGCAGCCGTACGAGCCCGACTTGACCCAGCGCATGCTCAACGAATTATCGCCATCACCGACGAAGGCGACCGGGGGCTGATCGCGCTGCAGGCTAGCCAGGCCTACATCCGCACACTGAGTGATGGCTCGGCGCTATCGTTGCGAGGTGAGCACTGGTAAACCATCATTTATATTCGATCTGGATGATGCGGGCACATGGACAAGCAACTGGCTGGCTACTCAATTGTGATGACGATTATCTGGGTTTCAGTCGTTCTTTCTGTCATTTATTGGATGTCGTAGTGAAGGTAATAGGTGGCTGATGTGGAAGGCGTGGTGCTGAGCGAGAAGATGCAAAGAGAGGCGGATCGGCTGCTGGCACAGATTGTCCGGGCCGATTCGATGATCATTGCTGTGAAGGCGGGAGCACGGGCGGATGGCTTCGTGCTTGGACTGGAAACCGGCGGGGCTTTGCGCGCCGGCGATGCGGAAAGGCTGTACATCATTTTTGAGGCCGCGCTGGTGGAGCGCTTGAAAACGCTGACGCACAGTTGATCAATCGATCGGCTTAATCAGGTCCGGGCCCTGATTTCGGACATTCCCCACCGCGCGGTCAACCTTGTACCACTCGAACACCTCTGTCGGCTCGCCCTGGTGCAGCACCATCTGTTCGGCGCGTTCTTTCGGCGTGGCCGGATCCAACCATTCCCGTGCGAGTTCAGGCGATAACGCCACCGGCCGCCGGTCGTGGATATACGGCGAGCCTATGACCTCAAGCACCTGATCAGCTTGCACATCTTGGTTCCGGACCTTCCTCCAGTGCAGCTCCTGAACTTGAGGCGGACCCTACTGGCACCGAAGCCTGAATTTTGAAGTGGTCCCCTTGGACGATTTGGTTATCTGGCCTTATGGGCCTCACAAAAACTAATCGCGGGCCCGCGCAGTAAACATGACAGCCGCCGCGCTGACCAGAAAGTCCAACAGCCCTATTTGCCGCAATCTGCTAGCCATTTTCTTGCGTCGCGGCGGAGCTGTGCAGCTTTCTGGTAGATAGCGCCTTTCCAACGCGCATCATCGGCTTTTCAATGTATGAATAAGTTGCGTGTGAAAAGACAATTGTTAGCGCTGTCGATAAACCTATAGCAAGAAAAATTGTGCTGCTTGAGCCCATACTGAGCTTGCTGATTATAGATAGCGTTAAAAATACAAAAATCATGTGGTTTATGTATATGGAATATGAAATTTTCCCAAGGTATGAGGCTGGCTTGCTATTTAGTATTCTTGATAAGATATTTTGCGTGGTGTTCTTTTTAACGTTTAGCGCGCAGTAGGATGCAGCAGTCCAAATTAGCAGGGCTGCTGTATATTCCTGCATAAAAGGCAGTGCGCATAGAGGCGGAAGTATTGAGAGAATTTTTGACTTTGTGCTGGATTTGCTTAGGCCGAATGTTGCAATGCCCACTGCAAAAAGCGACAGGTATTGGCCAATGTAGCCGCCACCCAGTTTGTTATTGAATGAAGCCAAAAGCGCGATTAGGACAGCTAGTGCAGGGAGCTTATACATCCTTTGCCGAGGCTTGAGGAGTAAGTAGGCGATAGGAGCCAGTATGTAGAATTGCCACTCTACCGACACACTCCATGCCTGGCCAACAAGAGTGTAAGCCGAGTTTGTCAGTACGCTATCAGGAATGAGCCCTTGAATAAGAAGTAAGTGCGCTGACAAATGCTCAATTAAGTTGTTTGTCGCGGTATCAATAAGTGAAATTCTGGCGGCTGTCATTGGCGCTATTGGAGAGGTAAACAGCACCTCGCGAGCAAATGGGAGCATCAGCACGGATATTGCGAGCGCTAGCAGATACGCCGGAAACAGTCGAAAGGCTCTATGTATTATAAATGTTCGATAGCTTTGGTGTTCTCTGTCAAGTAGGCTGAATATTACAAACCCGCTTAGTATTATGAATACCTGTACCGGTACGGTATTCCAAAGGTTGGGACTTGGCAGGTAATGGCTCGTTGCGAGGCCGGACAGCATATGCCCAACAACAACCCATATCGCCATGATTCCGCGAAGACCTTCGAATTCTGAGATGAACCCTTTTTTTAACGTCTCGTTATTTTTCGTGTTCATCTAACAATTCCACGCTTCATGTATGCATTGGCTCAATTCATAGCCGCCCAGTCTAACAATTCTGGAGTTTTTCAGGAGATTTGAATGCATCACTGCGCAATAGCTGCCGATCCTCTTGAATGCCCGCCTAGCAGCGGGCTTTTTTACGCCTGGAGAAACCATGACCGCTACTGATAAAGATCGAGACATCCTCGCCCGCACACTATGGGGTGAGGCCCGCGGCGAGGGAGCCGTCGGCCAGATCGCCGTGGCGTGGACGATCCGCAACCGTGTTTTCGATGGCAAGACCAATTCTTGGTGGGGCGAGGGCTACGCACGGGTCTGCCAGAAGCCGTACCAGTTCAGTTGCTGGAACAAGACCGACCCGAACTATCAGTTCCTGATCGGCGTGAAGCAGATCCCGTTCCGCGAGCTGGCGCAATGTCGGATCGCTGCTGACCAGGTGATCGACGGCGCGGTACCTGATCCAACTGGCGGCGCCACGCATTACTACGCAACCAGCATCAAGGCGCCGGCCTGGGCAGCGAAGGCAAAGCAGACGCTGAAGCTGGGCGGGCACGTCTTCTTTAAGGATGTGCCGTGATGGTCGTGCCGTGGAAGTTGGCCGGAGTGCTGGCGCTGGTGCTGGTCGGCGCCGGCAGTGCCTGGCAGTTTCAGGACTGGCGCTACGGCAGGCAGTTGGCCGAGCAGGCGCGACTGCACGCAAATGCCATGAATCAACTGACCCAGGCCGCCGCCACCGCGCAGCAGGCCGAGCAGGACAAGCGTCTCGCGCTCGAGCAGCGGCTGTCGGCCATTGAGCAAATCCACTTCAGGAAAATGAGTGATGCCCAACGTGACCAAGATCGCCTGCGCGATCGCCTTGCCACTTCTGATCTGCGGTTGTCAGTCCTCCTCGACGCAACCGACGCTGACAAAGGCTGCGGGGTGCCAGCCACCTCCGGCGCCGGCGGCGTGGATCATGCAGCCGTACGAGCCCGACTTGACCCCGCGCATGCTCAAAGAATTATCGCCATTACCGACACCGGCGACCGGGGATTGATCGCGCTCAAGGCGTGTCAAGACTACGTCGGTGCCCTAAGATTCTGACCTATACTCCTACTCGCGCTCCAACCGCAGTGGGTTTGATGTCAACAGCGGATATGAGCTGAAACTCAAGTTTTAGATCGGTAGGGGCGTTAGCTTGGAGTTAGTTGTTTTTTTGCGGATCTAAAAGTTGTTCGTTGTGGTAGAAGAACTTTGTTTTTGCGGACTTCAGGAGTTCGTGCATATCTGTTTTTTGAAGCTCGCGATTTAGCGCGGATAGAGCTTCATTTTGAAGTGAGGTATTTAGGTTGAGTACTGCTTTGCATAGTTTGCAAAAAATTATAAGATCTTCAAAAGATATTTCAGCTGCGAACGATGTATGGCAGATGTATTCTGGGGCTTTTTCTCCGAGTGGGTCGGTTATAAATATTGTTTTTGCTGTTTCCATTTGAGACTTCCCGCAATGGGCGACCCAGTTGTTTCTCAGGTTTAATATTTGCTCGTGAAATGCAAAAAGATCGTCGCCAATGATTTTTCTAAGTTTTTGTTCTGGCAGCCTTGCGTTTCTGCCTTTGGCTGTGGCAAAGCACTTTCCATAAGTGATTATACTCGACAATATGAAGTTATGCTTTATTAGGTGGTCAATGTTGTTCTTGTCGTATTTTACGATATTGTTGTCTTCAGGTTGTCGCTCCGCGTACAAGGATAGTGCGAACTCGATAGACGAAATAGCATGTTCTAAATCTTTTGTTAGAAGTTGATGCTCTGCAGCTTTTCGCGCAGATTTGCTAGTTAGTTCTATTGAAGGACATGGTTTTCCGCCTCTGAGGAAAGAAACGATTAGGCGATTGCTGTTATGCGGTTTGGTTTTATTTATTTCCAGATCTGTAAGTTTTAGTTGTTCCATTTTTTTGATCCTGATAATCGTTATTTTTGTGTGCCTATAACAGGTTTTTATACCGTTGACATAGTCGGTCATATTACATTAATTCACTTATGGTTTTCAGCGTAGTCCATTGGGCAGTGGCTTTGTCACGAAACCTTTTCCGGCGCAGGCCTTGCAGTCATCACGAGCACCAAAGCAATCGAGACAGACTGGACAAATGCAGAAGGCCGCCGACTCAATGTGAGGCCGCACCCTTTCAAAAGTGCGCAGATCCCGCTCCTCCTGCGCGACTTGGGCTACATCTATGAGCGCTCGGTAGGCGTCGGCATCGGAAATTGGGCGGTGAGTTACGCCGGCGATCATCCGTTCGGTCTCTACCAACTGATATCGGCGACCATTCATTTCCAACACCAAGCCTGTAATCCGCCCAATCTTTCGGGAGAGTCCCAAGGTTAGCCGCACACCATCCGCGTCAGAGTAGACCTTGCCGTCGTAGGCGAAGGAAGCGCCGCGCGGCTCATCACTTTCGAAGTTGAAGATTGACCGGCTGATAGTGCCCAGCAGATTCCCGTTGTCGATTTGAACGACGTCATAGGTCGAGGCGCCGCGGTACTGACCCGGCGAGTTCTGCAGCTCTTCGACGGCGTGCCAGTACGCGGCGTCTGCCATTTCGTTCATGTCGAACTGCTCAAGCTGGTTAATCAGGCCCTCGTCGCGGAGCGTGGCTGCCATCTGGTGGAGGGTTTCCCTATGCCCCTCTGGGTTTTGCATGCGGAAGTCCTGGTCATCGAGAGTCGCGCGCCATCGTTGGAGTCTGAGGGATTTGGCCTGGTCGAAATTCATGAAAGCGATCGCTGTACAAGTGCTGTATGCATGTACAGTAATCGAGGTGTGGCTTGCGGGCGAGGATGAGGCGACGAGCTGTCAGTCGGGAGTCATCAATACAGCCAAGGTCATCTTGATGAATTCTTCGTTCTTGTCGATCGCCCAAAGGGCGCCCCGGACATTCTCGGCAACATCCGCGGAGCCGCGTTGCTCGACCCAGTTCGTCAGTTCCATGATGGCGGCTTCGAGAGCGAGTTGGTTCTCATTGATTTTGTAAAGCAGGGAAGGGAGCAGATCGGAATTTGGCATGAGCGTTCCTCAGTGAAAGAGCCCAGCGTAGCACCGTGTTACATGAAGAGTGTTTTACGTTTGGCAGGACGCCAGAGAAGGGAAGAAAACCAGAAAGTTTTGTAACGCGTATCAAAAAGTTTTGTAACGCTTCCGTGAGCTCAGCAAAAATCTCAAACCCCAGAAACGACAAAGCCCCGAATAATCAGGGCTTTGTCGGTACAAATATGGCGGAGGCGATG
>NZ_NQYG01000050.1:0-39040 GCF_002878485.1 Pseudomonas sp. AD21 | reverse complement strand
CTCAAGACGATCAGGTTATGAGCGTTTTTACACACTCTGGGCCAAAAGCGGCCGTTCGCAAGTGGCCGCTAACGGGCCAAAAACGGACGGTTACGTAGCGCTTAGCAGGCCTCACTTGTGGCCTGGAGCTGACTACAAAACTGGGGTCGATTCAGGGCGTGCTCATGCGCTTACCGATACCGCTGGCGAATGAGTGCGAGTGGGTATGCCTACCTAGGTGCGCGCACTCCCTACGAACCTTCCCTATGGTTGCCGCTGTTATAAATATAGATAACGTGATTTGGCAGAAAGCAGACCTCCATACCAGCCTGAATCCTATCAGTGCAATAAGGGGCGTTATCGAGCTGCCCTATATACAGATTTCCGACTCGACCCTTGACGATAACCCACATGCGCTCGACGCAGACTTCTTCTGCTCCGCGCTCATCGGTGGCAACGATTCTAAAAATCAGCTTAACAAGCTGTTGTGCTTGGAGGCTATTTCTAGCATCTCTCGGTGGAAGCCAGAAGCTTGTAGGGAATTCATTGTGGATGGCTTCGGCGTCGTCCAACTCCCAGCCATCTCTATTGATGTCAGCTAACGTTGCTTCCATAACCCCTCAAAAAGCTCATATTATGATTATAACCAGCAGGAGTAACGCCACATTCCTCAGCGTTATGCCAGTAATACCTCGGGCACCCCAGACGTCTACTTCAGAAGCTATCCTACCGTCACATAATCAGCCGGGCGCCGCCCGAAGAAACGATGCCATCTCCCCTGCCGCAATTTTGTAAGGCGGCATGCGACAAAAATCTCTACGTTTTCGGACTAGCGAAATACGCTCGGGATCAGCGAGCGTCATTCAAAGCTGGACTGTATAGGTTAGAGACCCATACGCTTCAGTCCTTGGCGCATACCTTGATCAGCCTGCTCACACCATTGTTTGAGAGTGAGGCTCGGCGGCAAATTGCTTTCCAGGCTCTTGTATTCCCCGTTGACCAACGCTTCCCCCTTACGGCCAAACTCTTCGTTCCTGTCGCCGTCACGCTTATCGAAATCACCAGGCATGTTGCCAACGAATGCAACCATCTTGTTTGCGTTCTCGGCGCTGTCTGCTTTCAGGATCCCCTTGTCGACACAGCTTTTGATCAGACCTGACATGTTGCGACCGTTGTCGTACACCCCTTTCAGGGTGGCGGCATCCTGTCCTTCGGCGTGGGCGAGGGAGCAGGTGCCGAAAGCTGCTGCCATGGCGAGAATTAAAGAAGCGATCTTCATATTTATTCCTTTAAATTTCAGAGAGCATTGAGCTCTGTTTGGCTCGATTGTTTTTACTGGAACAACTTAATAATGGATTCGGAATACAAATCCGGTACATCTTTTACTGATTTGAGTATGTTTTGACGGACGGTCTGACCTTTAACACTCGGGTCTTGTGCCACATATTTCGGGGGGAAAGCCGGTGCATCTTTATCAGCGCCGGCAGCCAGCAAAGCCTTCGTGCAATCCGGGTTGCTACGAATTGCACTTTCCAGCAATGGAGTGCCAACAGGCCATGCCTGCTGTTGAGGTGCGAAAGTATCAACGGAAGTGCCAGCCTTGTGTAGCAGGGCAATCCGCTGTTCAGCTTGTGGATCCGGTTGATCGTTCAATGCATAGGCGCGCTCACAAACGTAATGCAGCGGTGTAGAACCCACCTTGCTGACGCCATAGGGATCGGTACCAGCAGCGATCAACAGCTTGATCAATTCCAGATTGTTCGCACCTTTGCCGATCAGTGGAGAAAATCCCTGAGGCGTCAGCATCCGGGCATCGGCACCGGCCTGCAGCAGTAACTTTGTCACTTCGACCGACGACGGATTTTCTATTCCCACGGCTGCAATAAGTGGGGTATTGGTTCCGCCTTGAGCAATCACATTGGTGTCGGCACCCGCTTTGATAAGGCTCTGCACTATGGGCACTGAGTCCTTCATATCTTCTGGATCACCCATATGCCCCAATATGGATAACAGTATTGTTTCACCGTTATCGCTGATTGGTTGATTGACATCGATAGGAAACTCGAGAAGCCGATCTACCAGCACTGGACTCCTGTAATAAGCTGCATGCCATAGAATAAGCGCGTCAGGTTTCGCGCCATTCGCAAGCAGTTTGTTTACGCTATCCAGGTCTTTCTGTTCTTTTGAATACGCGTATTGAAGCACAGCAGTATCCAATTTCTTATAGGTGTCAATTGGCTGCGCTTGCGCTATGTTCGTGCTACAGAAGCAAGCACCTGCGACACATGCAACCCACAGGCGGTTAAAAACAGAATTTAAATTCAGCTTATAAAACTCATGATTGGGTAGTTAGCATCTACATTCAGACAATGCTAAAAGAACGACTTCATTCACGCTTCAATTGCCTTAGAACGGACGACGGGAGTCCGTGCCCTGGAGATAGGCAATCCATTCACAAAATGTGGACTCAGCTGACAACCGCTCCTTTTGGGCCACTGGCAATCAGCGCGGCACCACAGGCGGTTTTCATGCCGTCGAGCGCGATGGGCGTGCCGTCGACGGTATAGGTACTACTGCCCTCGGCAATCGGGAAAATCCCCTTGCATAACGGGCAACTGACCTTGTGACCGACCCCGGCAATTGGCTTGCCGTTAAGGTCGGTTCGGGAGAAGGCTTCGAGCACCTTGCCACCATGGGTGGTGGAGTCGCCCAAGCGGATTGCGTCTTTCATGTCGTCACTCCTTTGGCTAGAGAACTGATAGTCCGCTCAGATCTGAATTATATGAGCACCCGAAACTCAAGGGGCACTCAATCAAACCAGAACTCCTTTCCATTAAGCATCTGCAAAAAAAGCCTGCCTAATACTCCATTCAATTTACTTGACTACAAATATTTTCACGAGGATCACCTATCCCTCAAGCTCATAAACCTCAATATCACGACCAATAATATATAGATCTCCATCCTGGCGCATTTCATCAATCGATGCTGGATCAGCATCCAAAGCGTAATTACCATCAATATCCACACACCAATAGTTGTCGAATTTCAACAACCGAACCCCCGAGCAAATTGAATTAAATTGATGCCCACTAACTTTTGCACTCAGCTCTTCAACACCACGGACAACCACTTTAACCTTCTTCCAAACATTTCCATCAACTCGATAATCTCTGACATGAAATAAAACCTGTGCCGCGAGTCGCTCGCCGGGCACATAATTAAACTCAAACGACAATAGCAACCCATCTTCGAAACGATGAAAAGCTTGCAATATCTCACTTATTTTTTCTGCAGACTCTGACATTCTCATTTACCTATAGGTGTCGAAGGTTGTATGCCGCCGGGTAACTTCGCCCATCCTTCGGGAACCTTACTTGGTTCAAGATGGACAGCATTAGGGCCATGACCCGCTGCGAGGTTGCCTGGTGGTTCGATTAAATGGCCATGCCCTGAAACCGCACCACTACCATGGTTTTTAAAGTCTACCTGCCCCATTGCTTCACCATGTTCATTGTATACAGTGTTTTGAACAGCAACCTGGCCTGTTTTGTCGGTTTTTGTATAAATCGAATTTGGAGTAGCACCATCACTTCTTGGTCGCTCACTCCCAACGAAGTGCCCACCAATTCCACAACTACACTCAGAAGTTAATCCATATGGGTCTACCCAATTCACCGGGTTAGGGGCATAAGAAAATAGATTGATGCCTCCTGAGTACCCAATCGGATCCTTACTGATGAACCGCCCGACTAACGGGTCGTAGTACCGATACCGGTTATAGTGCAGCCCAGTTTCATGATCATGGTACTGCCCCTGAAACCGAATCGGGTTCGCAATACCTTGCTGCTGCGCCCATTCAGAACGCTGTTCCCGCACCGCTCCCCAAGCCTTGTACTGGGCGCTCCACGCAAGCTCACCCTTTTGATCCGTTAGCTCCTGCGGCGTGCCCAGATGGTCGCACTGGTACCACGTCAGCACATCAATCGACGGCGATACCGGTGAGTGATTCCACAGCGGATCCTCATCTAGGCTGTAGTCTTCGTCATAGCTTGGCAATCCCATCAAGTTGATGGAACTGTGCGTCAGTGCCTGGGCCACGGGAATGAATGTGTCCGGCTCGAAGATGTAGTGAACCGTTCTCCCCGCCTCGCCATCCTGCTGTGCAGGACGACTTTCCCATGCCAGGTTGTCACCATCCCAGCCGTAGAGCGTAAAGCCGCAGCCGTGCTCACGCTGCACCCGGGCGTGTTCATTTCGGTTCCACAGCGAGCCGGCCTCTGGTCGCTGCTTGTAGTGCACGTTCGAGTGCTTGAGCAGGCGTCGCCCCAGGGCGTCGTAGGTGTATTTCACCGACAGTCGGGCATCATTGAAGTGCACCAAGCGATCAAACAGATCCCAGCGCATCTCGCCGTACGCCCCGCTATGCCAGCGCTTGATCTGATTGCCGCGATCGTCGTATTCGTAATGGGTGCCGGCGTATTCGCGCAACAGGTTGTCGAGCAGTTTGCTGCGCGGTGGTGTCAGCTCCAGCGGGCGACGGGTCTCGGTAGCTCTCTCGTCCAGCAAATTTCCCGCAGGATCGAAGTCGAAGGTTTCTACACCCAAACGGCTCGCGGCACTGAGCAATCTGCCGACCGGATCGTAACGATAAGACAGCGAACCGCGACGGCTATCATTGATATCGGTCAGTTGGCCGGCGGCGTCGTAGGTGTACTCACGTTTGAGCAGTACGGATTTATCATCACTTCTGCCGAGCAATTGTTCCTGTAATCGTCCTGCTGGATCCCATTTCTGAGTCTGTACCAGCCGGTTGCCTTGATGACGTGCCACCTCCCGGTGCATGTCATCGCGCTCGTAGCCAAGCAGCTCATGCTCGTTGAGGCGCAATGCCAGGAGATGGCCGCTGCCATAGGTCAGCCAACTGACTCGATGACCATCCGGACGCGTGGTCGCAATACGCTGGTTGAGTACGTCGTACTCGTGCTGCCAGACCGCAACCAAAGGCTTTTCCAGCCCCAGGTAATGTTGGTGTTCGCGCAGCAGATTGCCGGCCGGGTCGTGGAACCATTGCAGGCGGCTGTCGGTATTGTCGGCCAGCACCATGTTGCCGTTGCCGTCATAGGCGAAAGTTTCGCTTTGCGACTGATCGCCCAAGGTCGCGCGACGTTCAGTTACACGGCCCATCGGGTCGAAACTCAACGAGATGACGCGTTGGCCATTGATCGTTTGGGCGAGGCGGCCGGTGAGTGGATCGTACTGATAACGCGTGCTGCGCCCATCGAAACCGCGCTCTTCGAGCAGGCGTCCGACCGGGTCGTAGTGGAAGTGGGCGCGTTGTTCGTTTTCGTTTTCCAGGGCGGTTAACCGTCCGAGGCGGTCCCAGCGATAGCGCAGGGTTTGCTCGGCGGCATCGACACGTTCGGCGATCAAACCGGCCGCGCTGTAGCTCCAGGTGGTGCAGCGATCGAGACCGTCGACATGCGTCAACAGCCGGCCTTCAGCGTCGCGTTCAAAGCGCTCTTCAGTCTTGTCCGGGTGCTTGATCAGCACCAGTTGGCCAGCCTTGTATTCATATTCGGTGGCGTTACCGGCGGCGTCGGTGAAGCAGATCATCTGCCCCTGTTCGTTGTATTCCCAGGCGCTGGTCTTGCCTGAGCAGTCGACGTACTCGACCATTTGCCCGGCGTCGTTGTAGTCCAACGTCTTTTCGTTGCCGTTGGCGTCCTTGATCGCGGTGGGCTGACCGGATTTGTTGTAGGCGTATTCGGTTTTGTTGCCCAGCGGATCGAGCGCTTCGACCAGATTGCCTTGGTCGTCATAGGCGCGCTGCCACTGACCACCCTCGGCATCACTGATTTTGATCAGCATGTCTTGGTCGTCGTAGGCGTAATGCATCACCGTGTGATCGGCGCGGATGTGGTGCAAGAAGTTGCGCACTTGGCTGCAGGCCGCGATCTACTTGGGCTGTAGCGATTTATCGAGCCAAATATGCGGAACAAGTGCGCAAGAAGTTGCGCACTTTCAAAAAAGCTTCCCCAACACATCAACGGCTGAAATTTTGATGGAGGCAGACCAAAGCAGCACTTCAGCACAGCCGAAAATCAGAGGCACTCCCTTTCCAAAACCGTGAGAAATCGCAACCCAAGCCTGGCCCGAAGGAGCCACACTTTTTATTTTCCAAGACAGTACGGGGCTGCCAGATTTCCCTTCGATCACGAGATCTTCAAACAGATACGACCTAGTCGCTATGCCATGGGCTTAACGGCGACTCATACTGTAGGCCTTTGACATACCGACCTCACCAACGACTTTTGAAGGAGGACGGAACTGTTCTCTACCCAGACCTTCATGTAATTCGGCTGAACGAACACTAATTCCCATCATGGATATTTAGGGTCGTTCTTCGCTGAAAGCGGATCGTTTGACTGGCACCCGCTGATCAACAGAACACAAAGCATCGTTGTAAGTAGTTTCATCAGTTGACGGTTACCAACTCCCAAGCGGAATGCCGTACTTGTCGATGTAGCGCTGGGCCTTCTCACTCACCGGATAGGCATAGCGCCCACCGTGCTTCCCCTGCTCCGGGCCTAGTGGTTCAAGTTCGCCTTGGCCATGAGCGACTTGGATCGGTCGGTGACATGAATCTCTGACCCACGCTCGTAGTACACCCCCTGGGGCCAGGCCCACGTACAGCGAGGCCATGTATCGAGCGGTCCTTTCAGGAGTTTCCGGGCAACGCTGGTGCGTTGAATCCAACATCAATTGCCTCGCTGACTCTGGAATTTCAATGAAACCCTTGTAGGTCTTCTGCTCTGATATGGACTGCCAACGGACGAAGATGAGTTTGGGAAGATCGGCACCGGTTACCGGAATACCGGAACCACTGACCGTGCCCCAACCACGGGCTGACTCTGTGCCATCTTCTGGTTCGCCTCCGGCGGCGGTGCTTCCGCCCGCCTTGAAAAAAGTCCTGTTTTTGATGTCCAGGACTGAACTGTCTTCTACCCAAACCTTCATGTAGTCCGGTTCAGTGAAAGCCAGCCCCCACCACTCGGATTTCGGATCGTTCTCGGCAGAAAGCGGATCAGTAGTTTGACATCCTGCTAATAGCAATACGCATAGCAGTGTTATGACCTGCTTCATGGCTGGTGGCCTGATGGTTTACCAACTTCCATAAGGGACGCCGTACTTCTCGACATACAGCTTCGCCTTTTCACTCACTGGATAGGCATAGCGACCACCGTTTTTCCCTTGTTGTGCACCCAGCGGCTCAATTTTGCCCTGACCTCTAGCGACCTTAATGGGATTCCGGCATGAGTCTTTTACCCAAGCCTGTAGAACGCCACCTGGAGCAAGACCTATGTAAAGAGACGCCATGAAACGAGCAGTTTTAGCCGGTGTCTCCGGGCAACGTTGATGTGTGGATGTCACCATCAACCGCCGGGCTTCTTCAGGAATATCAATGAACCCGCGATAGGTTTTCTGCTCTGTGATGGACTGCCAGCGAACGGAAATGTGTTTTGGAAGGTCGGCCCCCGTGACAGGCATTCCCGAGCCAGTCACTGCTCCCCAGCCTCGAGCCGATTCGGTCGAGATGTCGGGTTCTTCTGAAGCGGCAGTGCGTTTGCCCGCTTTGAAAAACACCTTGTCATTGACGTCTTGAACGGAGCTGTCCTCCACCCAGACTTTCATGTAGTTCGGCTCAACGAACACCAATTCCCACGACGAATATTTAGGGTCATTTTCGCCTATTTCTGGGCCACTGATTTGGCAGCCGGACAACAATAAAGCACCCAGCAGTGCAATCGTTGCTTTCATTACGGATGTCCACTCAGGTAATTGTCACGACTACCAACTTCCATATGGAATGCCGAATCTGTCGATATACCGCATGGACTTTTCGCTGACGGGATACGCATAGCGCCCTTGGTTCTTACCTTGGCTAGGCCCTAGCGGTTCAACCTTTGCCTGTGCTCTGGCGACTTTGACAGGATGGTGGCATGAGTCTCTAACCCATACTTGCACAACGCCGCCAGGAGCCAGGCCCAAGTAGAGAGACGCGTTATAGCGCCCCTCTTGTTCGGGTGTTTTCGCGCAGCGCTGATTGACGGATTCAAACATGAGTTGTCTGGCTTCCTCTGGGATATCTATCCAGACCTTGTACGTTTGCGGTTCAACAATGGATTGCCAACGGACATAGATCCGTTTGGGAAGATCCGCACCAACAACACTTTTTCCGGTGCTTCCCACGCCGTGCCAACCACGAGCAGAGTCGGTGCCGTCTTCCGGTTGGCCGCCTGATGCGGATCCTCCGCCAGTGTGCAAGAACGTCTCACCCTTGATGTCTTCTACGGCGGAGTCCTCTACCCAAACCTTCATGTAATGAGGCTCGGTGAACGCAAGCTCCCACCATGGAGACTTCGGATCATTTTTTGTTGAAAGCGGATCGGCATGACAGCCGGTCATGAGGACTGCACAGAGCAGGCATGTTAGAAGTCTCATCAAAAAAGCGTCCAGTCGGGTACGTGGGGATGTTGTACGCGTATGCCGTCAGGGGTGGGAGCATTGATGTACACCGCTCTCACACCGCTTCCATCTCTCCGGCCTAGTGGATGGTTCCAGTTTGCGGACGTGTGAATGTACTTGAGTTTGAGCATTCGCTCTTCTTCTGGCGTAGTTCTGTAGTCACCAGAGACAAATCGATCACACATAGCTTGAAGTTCTGACGGAAGCGCCAGATCAGGCGTGTCTGAAATGTCGTTGAACCGCACGCCTTTGTCCTTCGCCATTTTATGCATCACACGCAGATAGACTCGGGACAGCAAGCCACTGACCGGACGCTTGAGCTGTACGGCGGCATACACGTGTTTGACACGTGGGCTCATACGGTCTTGCGGACTGTTCGGCATCAACAGCGCAGGTGGCGTGACGATTTCCAGCATCTCGGACGGCCAACCATCCGCGATCCACTGATTTTTTACTGTCACCGCATCGCGGTAAATCGAAGTGGTGAGAACATCCGCTTGGAGGGGGACTTCTAGTGCTTGCATAGGGCTGACAAGCACACATTCCTGCGCTTCGTCGAGGTAACTACCTCCGATATCGGAGTGAACACCTGGCAAAGTGATCTCCAGATGAGCAGGCTTTACACGGCTGAGCGCAAAGTTGCCTCGGCATTCATCACGCGCAACCAAATGGACGACGTCGGTGAAAAAACGACGATCCAGGTAAAGCTTGATGCCCGTTGCAATGGGGCTTTTCACGTTGCCGAAATTGGACCAGCCAGCTATTGACGGAACTGTATCGAACAGCCCGATAAAGCCCATTCTGATATCGGCATTGTATTGATCAATAAAGGTCTTGCTGAACGCTTCAGAATTGCTACGTAGCACTTCACCTAAGGGACCTTGCTTGCCACGCACGACTTCATTGGAAAAGTGCCGGGCAGCAGCTGCACCACGGCTGAATCCAAATGTGTCGAAGGTCAGCGAAGTCACTTCGCTACCCGGGTTATCGTTCAAGAGTTCTTTGATACGTAATTTGATCGATGCAAACGAAGACTGAACCCTACTTGCAACTCCGGTCTCACCTCGCCCGGCTCCACCCCCAAAGGTGCTATCTTGCTTACCCGCTTGGGTGCCAATGCCCTCTACATAAATCATGCGGAAAGCTTTCGGAGCCCCTCACCTTCGGCTCCCTCTGGGGCGTCGTAGAGCTCACTCAGTTTTTTAACATTGGTAGGGCCAGCACCATAGCTGCTGTCCGGATCCTTCATATAGGGCTGACAGCTAGCAGGAATATCCTGCGGCGCAATCGGATGCTGCGCACCGCACAGCAACCCCGCCGCCGTGTTATTCGCATTGTTGCCGGTACCATCAAAGAACACGCCAATCCTCAACGCAATGCCGATTTTCTCAGGCTCGCGCGCAGGTTCTTTCCCGTGTTTCTCGTACTCGGCCCAACGCTGGGCGTGGATGTCGACGGGTTTGGCTTCTTCGTAGCGGTGATTTTTGGGCGGGTTGGGAACGTAGCCACTCAATCCTTGATTTCCTTGTTCTGATCCTTGAGAACGGGCCGAAGGGTGACAGCCGAGGCTTGGGGGCGCAAGGCGTGGCCGTGTGCCAGCGGGGTAGATGTCGCTGGGTGCGACGAGGGTTTGGGCTCGTCGCACGGGTTAGTCAGTGGGCGATTTCGACGTTGTCGAGGGCCTGGTTTACGGCGAGTTCGCCGAGCATCACGACTTGGGCGATGCCCAGTGCAGTTTTGCGGTGGGAGGTGTCGAGCATGGCGGCGAAGTTGTTGAGCATTTCGCTGGCGGAGCCGAGGGTTTCGCTGGCGTTGGCGAGCAGGGATTCGGTGTCGCACTTGGGGTTGGCGAGGTACATGGGTTCGGGTTTGTGGGTGCTGGCCATGATTTGGCTGGCCGGGGTGAGGTAGTGGTCGAGGGCGCGTTCTGCGGCTTCGTGGAGTTTTTTGGAATCGAGGGTTTCGTAGGGGGATGCGAGGTCGGTTTCTGGGGGATTGGGTGTTGGTTTGATCATGGTGAAACTCCTAGTTATTGAAGAGGAGCCTTCACCTTCGCTACCAAACGAAGGGTGGCGGCCACACGCGGGTTGGTAGACCGGTAACTAGGACCCGGCACACCCGAAGGTGTCCTGCGCATGGCCACCATTGAGCAGAGACCTGAAGAGGTCTGCGAAAGGTGCGCGATGCGACTAGTTATGGCGGGCTACCAAACCCGATCACTGTTTTTCAGCGACCGACAGACGATAGAACCCGCGACCTAGACGCACAAGCCGGCGGATTCTGGCTTAGTCGTAGCCGATGGCGCAAGGCGTTGTAGGGCGTAGGTGGTTGCTGGAGGCCTCGTTTAAACAGTGGAGGTTTTACTGTTTATTTCGGTCAGAGATTGATCGAGTGACTGGGTGGGCGTCTTCGCGAGCAAGCCCGCTCCCACAGGGAGCTGTGGCTGGGTTTGGATTGGTGGTGGCTGGGCGTGTGCCATCGCTAGCAGGCTAGCTCCCACAGGGATTTTTGGTTGGTTTGGGATTTGGGGTGGCTGGACTGGCGTTATCGCGAGCAGGCTCACTCCCACAAGGGAAGGATGTGATCGGATTAGCGGGCACTTTGCTGGATTTGGAATATCAGGCTGGGGGCTTTGTTCGGGACGTCGTCCAGCACGTCGAAGCGGTGCATGCCGATTTTCTCCAGGACCCGGATGGACGCGACATGATCGGGTCTGACCAGGCCGAACACTTCGGGCAATCCGAGGTGGTCGAAGGCATGGGTCAGCGCGGCTTGCGCGGCCTCTGTGGCGTAGCCCTGGCCCCATGCTTCAACGGCGAAGCGATAGCCGAGATTGGTGACCGATTTACCCAGGTAGTCATGGGCGGCGATGCCGGCGAATCCGAGGATTTGTTGAGGATTTTGTGCGCTCCTGATCGCCCACCATCCGTAGCCGTGGGTCGCCCAGTGTTACAGCCAGCGGTCCAGCAACGCTTCGGCCTGGGCGATGTCGGTCATGGGGCCGGCGGGGTTGAACAGGTTGGTTTGCGGGTCACCGAAAATTGCGAAAACGGTGGGCAGGTCTGCTTGCTGTGGGCGTCTGTAGAGCAGGCGTGGTGGTGTGGCTGACATGATCAATACCTTGGAGTTTTGGGCGATTCAGCCAGTCATGGGTTGGCGGGGCTGACGCCATCGCGAGCAGGCTCACTCCTGCAGATGCTGTGAATGTGTTTGATCATCTGCGGGAATAAGGCTTGCCGCCCGGTATCGCCAAGCGATCTGAAAGACTAGCAGTTCTTACAGGTCTCTTTAAATTTGCGCGGAGATAAGCTGGCGCGGATAAAGGTGAACTGAGGAATTAAGCATGAACCGCATTTCTTACTTGTTGCCACTGAGTGTTCTGCTCATGGCGATTTTGCCGGCAAACGGCTATGCCGGTGCCACTTGGACGTATTCGCTCCCAGTAAATTTTCGCTGTGATAATGGCGTAACGACCATGGGCTACAGCGTCTATGTGGAAGGTAATACCAAGGAGTTGGGGAACGACAAAGCAGCTGAAGCCTTTAAACTCACCCCATCTGCCTACCCTTCCTGGACCGGTAAGGTAACCTTCTTGAACTTGAAGCCCGATGATGTCGTGACATGGAAATGCATCATTCGTAATGAGACTAACCCGGGCGATGTAAAAGACGAGGGCCCTGAAAATAATGTAACTCTGTCCTTTAAATCGACGCCTCAGGCCACGGCAAGCTTCTGAGGTCGACACATAGGCAGCGGTTACAGGCCAGAAGGTTGGCCTCGGTGGCGCGTCATATTGATCAGCGCCACACGCCTCCCCCCCGACGCCGCGCGCTCTTCGATGGAGAACGGCACGAACCCGAGTTTCGGGTAAAGCAGCAACCCCGCAGTGTTTTCGTTGAAGCAGGAAAGCTGCACTTCCCTGGCCTGATACTTTTCGAAGCCGACGGCGGTCATGGTTTCGACAATGTAGCGAGCGACGCCCTGACCACGGGCGTAAGGCGCGACGATCACGTTGCCGATGCAGCAGATGCCGTTGCTTTCAGCACGGTAGAAGTTGGCGAAACCGACGAACTCGCCGTTGGCCAAAAACGCCGTGGAGTCGAAGCGCTGGCTGATCGCGCTGTGCATCTGTTCTTCCGTCAGCGGGTACTGCGCTTTCGGGAACATGAAGTACAACTCTTGAACGCCCTGCGGAAATCCGCACAGGATTTTGACGTCGTCGGCCGTCACTGGCCGGTGGGAGAAATTCATCGCTGCCCTGCCCTCACTGTTTGCCTGCCGCCAAGTGATGCGCCACCAGCGCGTTGGCATGGCCGTGGCCCATGCCGTGTTCTTCCTTGAGCCACGCCACCAGTTCCATGTGCTTCTTGTCGGTGACGCCGGCGAGCAGGTTCAGCCAGTGGTCGATGGGCTGGCCGTACTTCTTTTCGATGGAGGGGAAGTACGACGCCGGGCCTTTTACCTTGTTGTCTTCGCTCATGCTGCAAGCTCCCTGTGGTCACGACGGAGGGTCGGCGGACGCTCCTTGTCGGCATGCCATAGAGTGGACGCGAAGTGTGATTCGGGCAACTGAACGTTCTGCCAGAAAACACAAAACCTGTGGGGGCGTGTCTGGATTGGAAGTTTGCGCCCGCTCAGCGGTGCAACAACGCAGCCGCGGATGAGACGACCAGCAGCACCGCCAGAATCCGGTTCAGCCACTGCAACTGCGCGGGGTTGCTCAGCCAGCGCGCCGCGCCGCGACCCAGCAGCGCCCAGAGCGCCAGACACGGCAATGACACCAGAAAGAATGCCAGGCACAACGCATTCAACCCCTGCCCCTGTGCGGTAAACACGCTGATCACGGCAATCGCCATCATCCACGACTTGGGGTTGACCCACTGCAACAGGGCCGCGCCGACCAGCCCCAGTTCCGATTTTTCCTCACCGGCAGCGGGATCGATGGCCGTGGCCGGCGCCGTGAAGATCTGCCACGCCAGCCACAGCATCCAGCACATCCCCAGCGCACTGATCACCGGGCGCACGCCGGGCAGCATCAGCGTGCTGGCACCCGCACCGGCAACCCACACCAGTGACGCAGCGCCCGCCCCCGCACCGAGAATGATCGGCAGGCATGGCCGCCAGCCATGTCGGGCACTGGTGCTGAGTACGATCAGGTTGGTCGGCCCCGGAGTGATCGAGGCAACGAAAGCAAAGAGGATGAACGCAAGCATGGCACGGCCCTGTAGAAAGTCAGGGCCTACTGTGGCAGTTACATAAAGCTGTGGTCTTGAACGTTTGTTCAGCGGCGAAAGGCGCCAAGCGTTCGTTGCTGATAGGCCCCCGGCGTGATGCCGTAGGCGCGCACAAACCAGCGGCCCAAGTGGCTTTGATCGGCAAAACCGAGCCTGCTCGCGACGTCAATCGGTTGCACCCCGGCGGCCAGCAATTGCCGGCCACGGATCAGGCGCAACTGGATCAGCCAGGCATGCGGCGCCAGACCATAGGCAGCCTTGAAGGCTCGGGTCAGGCGAAAGCGATCAGTACCGCAGACTTCGGCCAGGGTGTGCAGGCTGATGTCCTGCTCGTGATAGGCCATCAGGTAGTCGCGGGCCTGCCGGGCTATCAGTGGCGCACGCAGTGCAGCAGAGGGTTGCGGGCGTCGATAGAGGTGCCGCGCCAAGCGCTCGAGCAGCGCATCCAGCGCCACTTCGCGGACCATGCGCACGTCCTGTTTATGCAGAGCATTGAACGCGAACAAGGTGGCGCGAGCCAGTTCCGGATCATCGTTGAGCACATTGCCAATGCCCGGCAAGCCGCCCGCGCAGCCGTCCAGTTGCAGGCCGTCCAGCGCCTGTTCCAGCCACGCCGGTTGCAGGTACAGCATGCGATAGGTGAAGCCGTCCGGGCTCGGCGCGTCGCCGTCATGAATGTCCCCGGGTTCGAGCATGAAGACTTTGCCCGGAGTACTGTCATGCCGTGCCCGGCGGCTGTTGAAGCGCTGCACGCCTTGTTCGGTGAAGCCGATCAGGTAGGTCTCATGCCAATGAGGATCGTAGGCGTGCGCGTGCCCGGCAAAATGCGCGTGCAGGGTTTCGATGCCGGTTTCCCGGTCGTGGGCAAGGTCGATCCAGTTACTCATGGCTTGAATACAGTAATGGGCTGGCGCCAGTAATCCATAAATGCCTGTGAACGGCTAGAAGGTTTGTGCACTGCCCGACCGACGAACGCGTGTTGCTGCGGCTCAGATCGAACGCTGATTGACCCGCGTCATCAACTGCTCGGCGCTCTCCTTGCGTTCGGAATAGCGATCCACCAGAAAGTCCTGGCGGTCGCGCAACAGCACGGTGAACTTGACCAGTTCTTCCATCACATCGACCACGCGATCATAGAACGGCGACGGTTTCATCCGCCCCGCCTCATCGAATTCCATGAAGGCCTTGGGCACCGAAGACTGATTGGGGATGGTGAACATGCGCATCCAGCGCCCCAGCACGCGCAGCTGATTGACCACGTTGAACGACTGCGAACCGCCGCAGACCTGCATCACCGCGAGGGTTTTACCCTGGGTCGGGCGCACCGCGCCAAGCTCCAGCGGAATCCAGTCGATCTGTGCCTTGAACACCGCCGACATCGCGCCGTGGCGTTCCGGCGAACACCAGACCTGACCTTCCGACCACAGCACCAGTTCGCGCAGTTCCTGGACCTTGGGATGATCGACCGGCGCATCGTCCGGCAACGGCAAACCGGACGGATTGAACACCCGGGTTTCCGCGCCGAAGTGCTCCAGCAAGCGCGCGGCCTCCTCCACCAGCAGCCGGCTGAAGGAGCGTTCGCGGGTCGAGCCGTAGAGCAACAGGATGCGTGGTTTGTGCTGATCCGGCGCGGCTGTTCGACCTTCGAACAGGCTCAGGTCGAGGTTGGGCAGATGCTCTGACATAAATCCTCCTTACAGCGCGCCGATGCCATCAAGCGCGGTTTTCAATTGGTCGCGGCTGAGGCGCTTGAACGGCAGTTCGAGGAAGGCTTTGCAGCGTCGCTCGATATGCGCCAGCGTGGCGCGGAACGCCGCGTCTATCGCTGCTTCGTCACCCTGCACATCCGACGGGTCCGCCAACCCCCAATGGGTTTTCAGCGCCGGGCCGAAGTACACCGGACAGCTCTCGCCGGCCGCCTTGTCGCACACGGTGATAACGATGTCCGGCGGGCAACTTTCGAAGGCGTCGTTGCCTTTACTGTACAAGCCGTCAATCGAAACCCCGGCCTGCTGCAAGGTGCTCAGGCTGCGCGGCAACACCTGGCCCTTGGGGAAACTGCCGGAGCTCACCGCCTCGAAACCTTGCGGCGCGAGATGATTGAACAACGCTTCGGAAAGAATGCTGCGGCAACTGTTGGCCGTGCACATGAACAGGACTCGCATGGATGGCTCCCGAAAAAATAAACGATTTAGCAGCAGGCGGTTTCGCGGGCAGGACGGCCGTCCATGTTCTGCAGGCGGCAGGCGTTGTCCCTGAGCCAATCGGCGTTGGCCTTTGCGGTGACTTGCAGGATCTCGTGCACCCAACCCGGCAGATCCGGGTTGAGTCGGTAATACACCCACTGGCCCTGGCGGCGATCAAGCAACAAACCGTTGCTGCGCAGTTGCGCCAGGTGGCGGCTGATTTTCGGCTGGCTGTCTTCGAGCGCACACATCAGCTCGCACACACACAGCTCACCCTGTTCGGCAATCAACAGAGTGGCGCGGACACGGGTTTCATCGGCCAGGCTTTTGAACAGTTCGGTGGGCGTGAGCATGGGGCGGACTCGAACATATGGAAAACCGAATATACGGATATCCATATATTATTCAACCCCAAATGCGGCCCCTTGTAGGAGTGAGCCTGCTCGCGATAGCGGCGTATCAGGCAACTTCTACTTCACAGACATACTGCTATCGCGAGCAGGCTCACTCCTACAGGGGATTTTTGTCAGCTGGCCTATCCACGCAACAGCCCCTGCTCCGCCTCGCACAACCCGACCACGTAATCCCAGACCACCCGCAGCCGCACCGACTTGTGCAACTCGCGCCGGGTGCTGATCCAGTAACTGCGCTCGATGCTCTCGTCCGGCAGCAACGGCACCAGATCCGGGTCGGACGCGGCCATGTAGCACGGCAGCACAGCAATGCCCAAACCCGAACGCGCCGCTTCCTGCTGCGCAATCACGCTGGTGCTATGGAATACAACGCGCGGGCTGCGGCAGAAACTGTTGAGGAACATCAGCTCCTGGCTGAACAGCAGATCATCGACATAGCCAATCCACGCGTGCCGCCCGAGGTCTTCGCGGCTGCGCAAGGGTGGCGCGCTGTCGAGGTAGCGTTGGCTGGCGTAGAGCGCGAGGCGGTAGTCGGTGAGTTTGCGGGTAACCAGCATGTCGGCGGCCGGACGCTCGAGGTGGATGCTGATTTCCGCCTCGCGGTTGAGGATGCTGACAAAGCGCGGCACCGCGACCAGTTCCACTTCCAGCCCCGGGTAGCGCTCGAACAGGCCGATCATGCGGCTGGCGAGAAATTTGATGCCGAGGCCTTCGGTGACGCCAACGCGGATCTTGCCCAGCGGCGCGGTGGACTGGGTGATTTCTTCCTGCGCCAGCAGCGCGACGTTTTCCATGGTTTCGGCGTGCTTGAGCAGCGCCTCCCCCGCCGGGGTCATTTCGTAGCCTTGGGCGTGCTGAACGAACAGCGCGGTGCCGAGGCTTTTTTCGATGGCCTCGATGTGCCGGGCGACGGTGGCGTGAGTGGTGTTCAAGCGCCGGGCGGCGGTGAGCAGGCGACCGCTGCGTTGCAGTTCGAGAAAAAACCGCAGGTCGTTCCAGTCGAACATGGCGGGTCCTTGTCAGCTATCGTCAGTTGAGGCTGTTTGAAAACGCACAGCGGCTGCGCAAAAACTAACATTCTTTTGACGAAAGCTAACAACTAGAGTGTCCGACAATAAAAACAAAAAGCGAGGTCAGGGAATGCAGACTTCCCTTGAGGAATACGACTACATCGTGGTCGGCGCCGGTCCCGCCGGGTGCTTGCTGGCCAATCGACTGTCGGCGGACGCACAGCAACGCGTGTTGCTGCTCGAAGCCGGCGGACGCGACAACTATGCATGGATTCACATCCCGGTCGGCTACCTGTTCTGCATCGGCAACCCGCGCACCGACTGGTGCTTCAAGACCGAAGCGCAACCCGGCCTGCAGGGTCGCAGCCTGAGCTACCCGCGCGGCAAAGTGCTGGGTGGCTGCTCCTCCATCAACGGCATGATCTACATGCGCGGCCAGGCCGGCGACTACGACGGCTGGGCGGCCGAAGGCAATCCAGGCTGGGCCTGGAACGACGTGCTGCCACTGTTCAAACAAAGCGAAAACCACTTTGCCGGCGCCGCTGAATTCCACGGTGTCCAGGGCGAATGGCGCGTCGAACAGCAGCGCCTGTCGTGGCCGATTCTCGATGCCTTCCGCAGCGCCGCCGAGCAGAGCGGCATCGCCAGCATCGATGACTTCAATCAGGGCGACAACGAGGGTTGCGGCTACTTCCAGGTGAACCAGAAAGCCGGGGTGCGCTGGAACGCAGCCAAGGCCTTTCTCAAACCGGTTCGTGACCGGGCCAATCTGACGGTGCTGACCGGGGTCGAGGTGGATCGCGTGCTGCTGGAAAACGGCCGTGCGTCGAAGGTCAGCGCACGTCATGCAGGCCAGGTGAAAAGCTTCAAGGCGCGCAAGGAGATTGTGTTGTGCGCCGGCGCTGTGGGTTCGCCGAGCATTCTGCAGCGCTCCGGAATCGGCCCGCGTCCGTTGCTGGAGCGCCTCGGCATCGGCGTGATGCATGAGCTGCCGGGAGTTGGCGGCAACCTGCAGGATCACCTGCAACTGCGCCTGATCTACAAACTGGAAAACGCCCGAACCCTCAATCAGATCGCCGGCAGCGTGTGGGGCAAGATGGGCATGGGCCTGCGTTATCTGTATGACCGCAGCGGCCCGTTGTCGATGGCGCCGAGTCAGCTCGGGGCGTTTGCCCGATCCGGGCCGGAGCAGACCTCGGCCAACCTCGAATACCACGTGCAACCTTTGTCGCTGGAACGCTTTGGCGAGCCGTTGCACAGCTTCCCGGCATTCACCGCGTCGGTGTGCGACCTGCGTCCGCGGAGTCGTGGGCGGATCGACATCCGTTCGGCAGACCCGCAAGCCGCGCCGCTGATCCAACCCAATTACCTCAGCCATCCCGAAGACCTGCGCGTGGCCGCCGATGCCATTCGCCTGACCCGGCGCATCGTCAGCGCCCCGGCCCTGCAAGCGTTCAAACCGGTGGAGTACCTGCCCGGTGACAGCCTGCAAAGCGAAGCGCAACTGCACGAAGCCGCAGCACGAATCGGCACAACGATTTTCCACCCGGTCGGCACCTGCCGCATGGGCCAGGACGCCGACGCGGTGGTCGATGCGCAACTGCGCGTGCATGGCGTACCCGGCCTGCGCATTGCCGACGCCTCGATCATGCCGCGCATCACCTCGGGCAACACCTGCTCGCCTACGCTGATGATTGCCGAAAAGGCTGCACAGCTGATCCTTTCTCCACCAGTAAACACCGCCCCTGTAGGAGTGAGCCTGCTCGCGATGACTGAATAACATTCAACGTCTGCATTGGCTGATACGCCGCTATCGCGAGCAGGCTCACTCCCACAAGGGGACCGCGTTCATTCAAGGCATCGCGCATCACCCGGACACATAACACCAGTGGAACAACAAAAACAATCACTGTGAGGGATACCGATATGTCAGAACACGCTCAGCCGCTGGACGCCGCGAGCGGCGCCAGCACCAGCAATGCCACGCAGAAAGTCATCTTCGCTTCGTCCCTGGGGACGGTGTTCGAGTGGTATGACTTCTTCCTCTACGGCGCCCTCGCGGCGGTCATCAGCAAGCAGTTTTTCGCCGGGGTCAACGACACCACGGCGTTCATCTTCGCGTTGATGGCCTTTGCCGCCGGGTTTATCGTGCGGCCTTTCGGGGCGCTGGTGTTCGGTCGGTTGGGGGACATGATCGGGCGCAAATACACCTTCCTCGCGACCATCATCCTGATGGGCATCGCCACGTTCTGCGTCGGCCTGCTGCCGACCTACGCCAGCATCGGCATCGCCGCGCCGATCATTCTGGTGGTGCTGCGCATGCTGCAGGGTCTGGCGCTGGGTGGTGAATATGGCGGCGCCGCGACCTACGTCGCCGAGCACGCGCCAATCGGCAAGCGCGGTTTCCACACCAGCTGGATCCAGTCCACCGCGACCCTCGGCCTGCTGCTGTCGCTGCTGGTGGTGCTCGGTTGCCGCTACTTCACCGGTGACCAGTTCGAAGTCTGGGGCTGGCGCATTCCGTTCCTGCTGTCGATCGTGCTGCTGGGCATTTCCACCTGGATCCGCCTGAGTCTGCACGAGTCGCCGGCGTATCTGAAAATGAAAGAGGAAGGCAAAACCTGCAAGGCGCCGATCCGCGAATCCTTCGGCAAATGGGAAAACCTCAAGGTCGTGCTGATCGCCCTGTTCAGCATCAACGCCGGGCAAGCGGTGACCTTCTACGCCGCGCAGTTCTACGTGCTGTTCTTCCTCACGCAGTTCCTGAAAATGGACCCGGCGGTGGCTAATACCTTGCTGATCATCAGCGTGGTGATCGGCGCGCCGTTCTTCATCATTTTCGGCTGGCTGTCGGACAAGGTCGGGCGCAAACCGGTGCTGATGCTCGGCCTGTTGCTGGCGACGGCGTTGTACTTCCCGATCTTCAAATCCCTGGCCCACTACGCCAACCCGGCGATCGATCAGGCCAGTCGTCAGGCACCGATCACTGTGCTGGCGGATCCGGCGACCTGCACCTTCCAGTTCGACCCGGTGGGCAAGGCCAAATTCGACAGCCCGTGCGACAAGGTCAAGACCTTCCTGGTCAAGCAGGGCCTGCCCTACTCCAGCGCCGCCGCCCCGGCCGGCAGCGGCGTGCAGGTGAGCATCGGCGACGTGAAGATCGACGGCTACGACGAAGCGGCCCTGCGCGGCGCAGTCACCCTCGCCGGCTACCCGCAACAAGCAGACATGCAGCAGATCAACAAACCGATGATCGTCGCCTTGATCGTCGCACTGATCATCATCTCGGCCATGTGCTACGGCCCGCTGGCCGCACTGATGGTCGAACTGTTCCCGACGCGTATCCGCTACACCTCGATGTCGCTGCCGTATCACATCGGCAATGGCTGGTTTGGCGGATTTCTGCCGACGGTGTCGTTTGCGCTGGTGGTGTACACCGGGGATATCTTCTACGGGCTGTGGTACCCGGTGCTGATTACCGGGGTGAGCCTGGTGGTGGGGATGATCTGTCTGCGTGAGACCAAAAATATCGATCTGGACAAGAACTGAAATCGAACTGATTGAACTTGTGGCGAGGGGATTTACCCCCAATGGAGTGCGCAGCAGTCCCGTTTTTCCGGGGCGCTACGCGCCCCATCCGGGATAAATCCCCTCGCCACAGATGCATGTTTCAGGCATCAGCCTTGATCACCTCGAACTTCACCTGATCCGGATAAAACGCCACATAGTCCTTGATCGGCTGGACCGAGATTTTCGGTTTCTCGTAAGTCCACACCGCATTCGCCCCCTCATGCCCCGGTACTTGCAGGCTGAAGTAATTGGCATCGCCCTTGTACGGGCAGTAACTGGTGTGGTCGGTGCGGGCGAAGTATTTTTCGTCGATGTCCTCGCGGGGCACGTAGTACACCGATGGGTAATTGGCCTCGTTGAGGATCAGCACGTGAGAGGACGCAGCGACCTGGATGCCGTGGAATTTCACCAGCAGGCAACCGGGGAGTTCTTCGAGGGTGATGACGGGGTTG
This sequence comes from Pseudomonas sp. AD21, assembly GCF_002878485.1. NCBI lineage: Bacteria > Pseudomonadati > Pseudomonadota > Gammaproteobacteria > Pseudomonadales > Pseudomonadaceae > Pseudomonas > Pseudomonas sp. AD21. The sequence goes on along the minus strand of NZ_NQYG01000050.1, from coordinate 17,667 downwards.
AGGCCGGAGGTTTTCATCGGGGTTTCTCCTGAATACGGCGAAGAGACCGGTTCAGGTATAGCCCATAGGTTCAGGCCGGGGTGATTTTGCAGCCGAACGGTCAAAAGCCCCTCACCCCCGCCCTCTCCCGGAGGGAGAAGGCGCCGACCGCGTTGTCTTGCGCTCAACATCGACCTGAACGTGCTTTTTCGATGATGGATTCGGCGAAGCGTTATCAGGTCGATGTATTTTTCCGGCATCCCCCTAGCGGTCCCCTCTCCCACAGGGAGAGGGCCGTTCTTCAGGCATCACGCAACAATATCAGTCGCCACCGCCTGCCCTACCACACCCACGGCAAAATCGACCTGCCCCTGCCCTGTCAGATCGATCAGCAACCCGGTTTGACCGTTTTGCGCGTAGTAAGTCAGGATCGCATCGCCCGCATGGCCGGTGAAATTGCTGACGAAGTTCAGCGAGGCTGCCCCCGTGGCAAAAGCGGCAATACCCGAGAGGTCGATCTTGTCCAGGCCGCTCTTGAAATCCATGATCCAGTCCGGCTGGTTGTCGGTCGAATCGCTGGCCGCGCCGAACACGAAGGTGTCTGCACCCTCGCCGCCCCACAGCACGTCCGCGCCGCCACCGCCGTAGAGGATGTCATTGCCGGCACCGCCGAACAGATGGTTGACCGCCGAATTGCCGATCAGCAAATCATTGCCCGAACCGCCAACGGCGTTTTCCACAGTCACGCCGTAAGCGATCGACACGTTGCCAACCAGCCCGCCCACGTCAGAGAACGAACCTTCATTGAGGTTGATCTTCTGGTTCTGGGTGAAACCGGAGAAATTCAGGGTGTCATCGCCGCCACCGTCCCACACCGAGAACACCAGTTTCGACGACGCCGACGTCGCGCTGTAGAAATCGCGGCCAGCGTTGGAGCCAAAACCGTAAGTGGTGTTATCGGCGCGCGTCTCGTAGTTGGCGCCGTAGAGTTTCTGCACCGCAACGATATCGTCGAGCAACGGTGCCGAGGCGTAGGCGCCGCTGCCGTCCTTGCTGAAGTTCTGGTCGGTGTTGGCTTCGCTCCAGTAGCTCATCAGGCTGTAGCCGCGGGTGTCTTCGGCGTACTTGGCGTCGTTGTAGGTCGGGTTGCCGTTACCGGCGTTGTAGGCGCCCGGGTGCGACAGGCCGAGGGTATGGCCGATCTCGTGGGTCAGAGTCTGACGCCCGTAGTTATTGGTGTCCGGGGTCTTGTTGACCTGATATTGAGTGTTGATCAGGTACCACGACTGGCCGTCATAGCTGCCGCCGCTCGGCAGGTAGGCGAACGCCGCGCCGCCGGTGCTGACGTCGTAGTTGCCGAAGGTCATGTGGCCGTCGCCACCCTTGCCCTCGGTAAAGGTGACCTTGGCCACGTCGGCCCAGGATTGCATGGACAGCACGGCCTGGGCCTTCTGCTGCGCGCTGAACTGGCTGAAGTTGCCGAGGTTGGGGTTGTAGTTCGCCGGTTTCTCGGTCAGGAAGGTGTAGGTGAGGGAAATTTTGCCGTCGCCGTTCTTGTCGTGCCACGACAGGTTTTTGCGCAGGATTTCGTCCGCTGCCTGGTCGGCGGTGAACGACGGTTTGCCATTGACCAGGCCAACGCCACGGTCATACAGATGGCTGAAGGCATTCACTTCGTCATAGGCGCTGCTGGTTTTCGCTTTGGCTTGAGCCATGGTGGACTTCCTTGTTTCAGAGTAGTCAGTGCGTACGGACGGTGGCGATCTTCTGGCGAGATCGTCCTGTCACTCGCGTTTCTTGAAAGGCCCGATGAACCTGCCATGCGTGGCAAGCGCCGCACCATTGGATTTCTCGATAGCCGTACATGGCGTCCCGGTAATACCGGTCATTCCCGGCAACGTTTTTATCTGTATATCCATACAGATAAAAGTTGCCCCGGACGCCAACTGCGGCCATTCTGTGCACCTCAGTGAATTGATCGACGACGGTGGTTATGCGGCTGTACCTCTGTGAAAAACCTTCCCAGGCCAAAGACATTGCGGCCGTGCTCGGCGCCAAGCGTCGGGGCGACGGCTGCTGGCTGGGAACGGACGTCACGGTGACCTGGTGCATCGGCCACCTGCTGGAAACCGCACCGCCGGATGCGTACGACGCACGCTACAAACGCTGGGTACTGGCGGATCTGCCGATCATCCCGGACAAGTGGAAAATGACCGTCAAGCCGCGCACCGCCAGCCAATACAAAGCAGTCAAGCGCCTGCTCGGCGAAGCCAGCGAACTGATCATCGCCACCGACGCCGACCGTGAGGGCGAGATGATTGCCCGGGAACTGGTCGAACACTGTCGCTATCGCGGGCCGATCCGCCGCTTGTGGCTGTCGGCGCTGGACGAGGCGTCTATCCGCAAGGCCCTGGCCGCCCTGAAGCCGGGGGCGGAAACCTTCAACCTGTATCACTCGGCGCTGGGGCGCTCGCGGGCCGACTGGCTGATCGGCATGAACATGAGTCGCCTGTTCACGTTATTGGGTCGCCAGTCCGGCTATCAGGGCGTGCTGCCGGTCGGTCGGGTGCAGACGCCGACGTTGCGGCTGGTGGTGGATCGCGACCGCAGCATCGCCGACTTCGTGCCGGTGCCGTATTGGGCGATCGATGTGCAACTGCTGCACAACGGCACGCCGTTCACCGCGCAGTGGCGTGCCCCCAGCGACGTCTGCGACGATCAGGATCGCTGCCTGAACCAGGCGCTGGCGCAACAGGCCCCCGCCGCCATCAACAGCGCCGCCAGTGCACGGGTGGTCACGTTGCGCACCGAACGCATGCGCGAAGTGGCGCCGCTGCCCTTCGACCTCGGCACCCTGCAAGAGGTCTGCTCGAAGAAACTCGGCCTCGGCGCCCAGGAAACCCTCGACATCGCCCAGGCGCTCTACGAAACCTACAAGGTCATCACCTACCCGCGCAGCGATTGCGGCTTCCTGCCGCAGAGCCAGCACAGCGAGGCACCGGGGATACTCGCGGCACTGCGTCAGGCCGATCCAGGCCTTGAAGCACTCAATGGTCACCTTGACCCTCAGCGCCGCTCACGGGCGTGGAACGACGCCAAGGTCAGCGCGCACCACGGCATCATCCCCACGGCGGCGGCAAAAAACCTCGAGCGCCTGAGCGGCAAACACCGGGCGGTGTACACCCTGATTCGCGCCCGCTACCTGGCGCAGTTTCTGCCCAACCATGAATACGATCGCACCCAGGCCGATTTCGATTGCGCCGGTGAAGCGTTGCGCGCGGTTGGCAAGCAGATCATCGAGCCGGGCTGGAAACGCGCCTTGCCCGAAGCCCTCGCGCCGGCCAAGGGCCGTGAAGCGCCGGCACCGCAAACCTTGCCGGCGCTGAGCCAGGGTGTCGATTGCGCCGTGGCCGGTGTGAACCTCAAGGATCTGTGGACGCAGCCGCCCAAGCCCTACACCGAGGGCGATCTGATCAAGGCGATGAAGAACGTCGCCAAACTGGTGGAAGACCCACTGCTCAAACAGAAACTCAAGGACACCACCGGCATCGGCACCGAAGCGACTCGTGCCTCGATCATCCAAGGCTTGCTGGACCGTGGTTATCTGGTGAAAAACGGCAAGGCCCTGGCCGCGACACCAGCCGCCTTCAGCCTGATCGACGCCGTGCCCCGGGCGATTGCCGACCCCGGCACCACCGCCATCTGGGAACAGGCGCTGGACATGGTGCAAAGCGGCGAAATGAGTCTGGAAGAGTTCGTCACCAAACAGGCGGCGTGGATGAGCAAGCAGGTCACACGTTGTTCTGCGCTGAGCCTGACCATCAGCGGTCCGCCACCTGCCGGCAAAGCTGCCGCACCGTGGAAGAAAAAGCGCAAATCGACGCGCAGTAAAACCGCCAGCGTAGCCAAACACACAACCAAGTAATGATCTGCGCTGTGATGGGGGATTCTGTGGTGAGGGGATTTATCCCCGATGGACTGCGCAGCAGTCCCTTGGTTAAGGAAAGCTGGGGCTGCTTCGCGACCCATCGGGAATAAATCCCCTCGCCACAAGGTGTGATTCAACAATACTGAAGCTGCAATCTTCAGGAGTATCCCCGATGCCCAGCATCGAACTGCACCCCGCCCAACGTGACGAACTGCAAACCATCGAGAACCTCATGCAGTTCTACCTGCACGACTTCAGCGAGTGGCTACCACTGAAACTCGCCGAGCATGGCTTCTTCCGCATTCACCTCAAAGACGACTACTGGCGTAACCCTGCCACCCAACCGTTCCTGATCCGCGTCGACGGTGAACTGGCCGGATTCGTGATCGTCGACGACGACACCCGCATCGACGGTGCCGAACACAACATCAGCTACTTCTTCCTCGCTCGACGCTTTCGTGGCCAAGGCGTCGCGCAGTTTGTCGTCTCTGACCTCTTGAGCCGGCTACCCGGTCAATGGCAGATTTTCCACATCGACGCCAACCTGCCTGCACAACGCTTCTGGGCCAGGTTGATCCCTGAATTGACTGCCGGCGTATTCACCTGCCAGCAACACCCCGTGGACGGTTACCCCTGCACCGTCTACGTCCTGCGCGCGCCCGCGCCCGTTGCCTGAACGGATCTTTTCTCATTCCAAAACCGCTTTGTCCGACAATATGTAGTGAGCAAAAATAATCACTACAAAACCGTTGACGGCGTCGTTTTGCTTTTGCATGATGAAGACGTTCCCCGATCGGGAACATCGGTAACACGCTTGAGCAAACTCGTCTGACCGCCGAGTTGTTTTTTCCGGATACACGCTGCCCACAAGGCAGATTGAAGAAGCTGACCTGGCCTGAACGTCCAGTACAAGGACGAGAAGCGCTGGCGAAAATTCTCAAGACGCTTGTGGTCGACCCTGAAAACGTCGTCAAGGAGCCTCCCGGTTTTCGCTGCTTCTCCTCGTTGTGACGCTATTGCGTAGCAGTTATTCAACACGACTACATGCAACAGACGCATGACCCCGTACTTCTCACGGGCGACCGCTGACGTCCTGGTTTCGGTGCCAGGGATCAACTAACCGATGGGCTACCTGTATTAGCGAATCAACTTTGAAAGATCACCAGACTGGTCAAGGGGCAAACATCATGAATCTGAACAATCAACCTACTATCGAAGAACTGGCTCGTATGTTCGCTGCGCAAAAAGACAGCCACGACAGTCACATTCTCTGGATCAGCAAGTCGGGTCAGGTGCATATCGACTGCCTGTCGCCCCACGCTGGTGAAGACGAATTCGACCGCAACCACCAGAACCTGCTGGCCCGCCTGAAGATGTACCGCCGCGGCCACGGTTATGTCGGCAAGAAAGCCGCGGCCGACCGAGACTTCATCGGCAATGTCCTGCAGACGCTGAAACAGGCGTGGGACTCGATGCAGAACAACAATGAAGTTCGGGTAATTGACCGCTTCTACTGATTTACAACTTCAATAAATAAAAGGGCCTGCTTCCCGCTTCTTGATAAGAAGCAGAAGCAGGCCCTTTTTATTTATCAGCCCCACCACATCCCCTGTAGGAGTGAGCCTGCTCGCGATAGCGGTAGGTCATTCAATACTGATGTGTCTGAACCAACGTGATCGCGAGCAGGCTCACTCCAGGGTCCAGTGGTGTGAACAAGATTTGCAGCCAACCCGCAAACCTGTGGGAGCGGGCTTGCTCGCGAATGGGCCGTGTCAGTCACCATCACATCAACTGACACACCGCTTTCGCGAGCAAGCTCGCTCCCACAGGGGGACTATGTCGTTGGTGCAGTTTTCGTTTGCAGCACCAACTCCACCAACGCCAGCGCCGCGGCACTGTGATAATTGTTCCTGCGCCGCAACAACGCCGCCCCGCGCTGCGGCGCTTCGTTCTCGACCTGCAGCCGGCGCAGTGCCCGGTCCTCGATAGCAATCGCCTCGGGCAACATCGTCGCCATTGGCGAATGGCGCACCACTTCGAGCAACGTACTCACCGAGTTCACCTCGATCCGCACCTGCGGCGTAATCCCCCGCTGCCGGAAATACTCATCGATCGATAACCGCGTGATGAAGTCCGGTGCCAGCAAGGCGAAATCCAGTTGCGCCAGATCACTCGCCGTCAGCACCGCGGTGCTTTCGTACAGCGGATGTTCACGCCCGACCATGATCCCCAGGGTCTCGGTAAACGCCGGGATGCACTCGATGTCCGGGTTGCGTACCGGGGTAAAAGCGATGGCGATGTCCAGCGAGTCGTCCGCCAGCCCCGCTTCGATATCGTCCATCGACAGCTCGAAAATCTGCAGATGAATCCCGGGAAACCGCGCCGCATAATCACGCACCAAAGGCCCGACCAGATAGGCCATGAACGTCGGGGTCATGGCCAGGCGCAAGCTGCCGCGCGACAAGTCCTTCACGTCGTGCAACGCACGCTTGCCCGCCTCCAGCTCCACCAGCACCCGCCGCGCACATTCGATGTAGGCCTCGCCGGCATCGGTGGGTTTGACCGTACGCGAAGTTCGATCAAACAGGTTCACTCCCAGGGTTTCCTCCAGTTGGCGGACCTGTTGCGACAGGGTCGGCTGCGACACGTGCAAGGCCTCCGCCGCCCGGGTGAAACCGCCGTGATCGGCCACAGCCAGCAGATATCGCAAATGTCGCAGCAACATGGGATTCACCATCTATAGGCAGGACTTATGCGAAGCATTTTATATCGGTCTTGGACGCTATGGATCAATCGGCAGAAGATTGCTCCCACACAGCAAGCCAACCTTGAAAGGAGTGACACCATGCAACAGTCCCACGCCTACAACGATGCCAGCCTGGCCCTGACCACCCGCATTCTCGACATCAAGGCACGCAAAGGTCTGTCGTGGCAGGATCTGGCCGACGACACCGGCCTGAGCCTGGCCTACGTCACCGCTGCCCTGCTCGGCCAACACCCATTGCCGCAAGACGCCGCGCAAGTGGTCGGCGACAAACTTGAACTGGACGCCGACGCCGTTGCCGCCCTGCAGATCATCCCGCTGCGCGGCAGCCTCGCCGGCGTGCCGACCGACCCGACCATCTACCGTTTCCACGAGATGATCCAGATCTACGGCACCACCCTCAAAGCCCTGGTGCATGAACAGTTCGGCGACGGCATCATCAGCGCCATCAACTTCAAACTCGACATCAAGAAAGTCGAAGACCCGGAAGGCGGCTCCCGCGCCGTGGTCACCCTCGACGGCAAGTTCCTGCCGCTGCGTCCGTTCTGATCTGCACCGGCCCGCATGCCTTTGCGTGCGGGCCTACCGCCCTGCATCCAAGAGGACACACCCATGAAAGCCCTGATCGACGGTTTCCTGAAGTTCCAGAACGAAGCCTTTCCGCAACGCACCGAACTGTTCAAACACCTGGCGACCACCCAGCATCCCGGGACCTTGTTCATCACCTGTTCCGACAGCCGCGTGGTCCCGGAACTGCTGACCCAGCAAGAACCCGGCGAGCTGTTCGTGATCCGCAACGCGGGCAATATCGTGCCGTCCTACAGCCCGCATCCGGGCGGGGTTTCGGCGACGGTGGAATACGCAGTCGCGGTGCTGGGTGTGACCGACATCGTGATCTGCGGCCACTCCGACTGCGGCGCGATGACCGCGATTGCCAAGTGCAAATGCATGGATCACCTGCCCGCCGTCAGCGGCTGGCTGCAACATGCCGAGTCGGCGAAAGTGGTGAACGAGGCGCGCCCGCATGCCAATGACGCGGCCAAATTGAGTTCGATGGTGCGCGAGAATGTGATCGCGCAGCTGGCGAACATTCAAACCCACCCGAGCGTGCGCCTGGCCCAGGAAAAAGGCCTGCTGAACCTGCATGGCTGGGTGTATGACATCGAGACAGGCTCGATCGATGCGCTGTCGGCAGACCGCCGCACGTTCGTGCCGCTGGCTGAGCAGCCGGCGACTTGCGCCATTCAGGCAAACACCAGTGCAGCAGCCTGAATCACATCCGCTGAGGTGAAGAGGAACTTGTGGCGAGGGGATTTATCTCCGATGGGGCGCGCAGCGGCCCCAAGAGATTGGGTCTGCTGCGCAGTCCATCGGTGATAAATCCCCTCGCCACAGGACCGGTGTGGATCAACCAGGATGAGGCATTTTCAGCGTTTTACGCTGAGATCAACCTGAGTCATGCGACTACGAACGGTAAACACCCCATCCCCCGAAAGAATCGCACTGCGCGCAAACAAGCGCCCGCTCTCCCAGTTCGAAAGTCCCAGTTCCGGCTTGTTCAGCGCGTACTGACCATCGACCCAACGGGTAATCCCGTTACCCACAAACGGCGCATTCACCGCGTTGTAGAAGCGCTCTTGAACAACTGCATCCTCGCTGATCAGCGACACCGTGAATTGCGGGCTGTAGCGGTTGAACAAGGCAATTGCCTGATCCAGGTCGTCGACGATCATCAAGCTGACTTCCGGGGTTTCTTCCCATTCCCACTCGCGGCCCAGCTCGGATTCCGCCAGCGCTTCAGCCAGGGCTTCGGTCTGGTAACCCTCGGCGCGATAGACCTCGACCGTCGAGTTCTGCCATTCAGCCGGCAGGTAGCTTTCACTGCCTTCGACGATGTGCAATTTGCAGCCCTGCCCGCGTGCGGTGCCAGCCTGTTGCAAGGCGTCGAGGAACAGCGGCAGCAGTTCGGTGGCGCGATCGCGTTGAATCAGGCAGACGTTCAGTGTGTTGCAGACTTTGCGATCCAGCGAGTTGCGCACCACGGCAGCGAAGCGCGTGGCGTCGGCGTCACGATCGGCAATCAGCCATGCGCCGCCGGTGCCGTGCAGGCTGACTGCCGTGCCTGCCTGCTGGGCGATGCTGCCCAATTGGCTGACCGCACGGCCCGAACCCCGGGCCACTGCCAGCGACAAACGCCGGTCGGCGAACATCGCCCAACCGGCGGCGTGATTGATGCTTTCCACCAGCGACACCGCGCCCGCCGGCAAGCCAGCCTCGGCCAGCGCCGGGTTCAAGGTATGAGTGACGATCGCTTGCGCCGTGCCCAACGCGTCGCTGCCGATGCGCAGCACCGCGGTGTTGCCGGTGCGCAAGACGCCGGCGGCGTCGGCGAAGACGTTCGGCCGCCCTTCAAACACGAAGGCGACGATGCCCAGCGGCGACACCACTTGCTCGACCTTCCAGCCGTCGTGCTCGACGCTGCTGATGACCTTGCCACGCGTGGCCGGCGCATCCCGCCAGGCACGCAGGCCGGCGGTCATGTCGCGGCGCATGCGCTCATCGGCGAGCAATCGGGTGGTGGAGCGGCCACGGGCCTTGGCGCGTTCGATGTCGGCCAGGTTCGCCGCTTCGATCAAGCGCCAGCAGTCCGGGGTTTCCAGACGTTGTGCAAACAGATCGAAGAAGCGGCTGATGGCCTCGTCGGACACCGCCGACAGCGTGCTGAACGCCGCTTCTGCACGCTCGATCGCCACCGCAGCGGCCTGTTGATCAACGACCGGAATCAGCAACAGCTCGCCGCTCACCTGCTCGACCAGCAGGTGGTCACCGGGCTGAAACCGCGCGGCCAGTTCGGGGCTGACCACGGTCACGCGGTTACCAGCGAAAGGGATCGGCGTGCCAGCGACTAGACGTTCGAGCGCAAGAGACATGAAGCGGATTCACCATATGAGGGGCGGCCGGAAAATGTAGCGGATTCTTCGCTGAAACACACGTGCCTGAAACACCACATCTCCCCTGTGGGAGCGGGCTTGCCCGCGAAGGCGGTGGGTCAGCGAAATATGTATCAACTGACACGACGCCTTCGCGAGCAAGCCCGCTCTCACAGGGTTTTGCGGTGTTTGGCTAATCGGGTCAGAACACCGACCAGCCAATCCGCGAACTCAACATCTCCAGCGCCGCCATCCCCGCCAGTGAGTTGCCGGCGGCGTTGAGTTCCGGCGACCATACACAGACCGTGAACTGCCCCGGCACTACCGCGACGATGCCGCCGCCGACTCCGCTCTTGCCGGGCAGGCCGACGCGATAGGCGAAGTTGCCGGCCTCGTCGTACAGACCGCTGGTGGCCATGATCGAGTTGACCTGTTGGGTCTGGCGTCGGGTAAGGATCTGTTCGCCGCTGTGTTTGCAGAAACCGTCGTTGGCGAGGAAGCAGAACGCCCGCGCCAGGTCGATGCAGTTCATACGCAATGCGCAGTGGCTGAAGTAGCTGCGCAGCACCGCTTCGACGTCGTTGTGGAAGTTGCCGAACGATTGCATCAGGTACGCCATCGCCGCGTTGCGTGCACGATGCTGGTATTCAGACTCGGCGACCTTGCCGTCGACGATCACCTGCGGATTGCCCGACAGGCGCCGCACGAAGTCACGCATCGACAGGGCCGGCGCGGCGAAACGCGATTGGTTGATGTCGCAGATCACCAGTGCCCCGGCGTTGATGAACGGGTTGCGCGGACGCCCGCGTTCAAATTCCAGCTGCACCAGCGAGTTGAACGGCTGGCCGGACGGCTCGTGACCGAGACGGTCCCAGATCGCCTCGCCGGAATGCTCGATGGCCTGCACCAGGCTGAACACCTTGGAAATACTCTGCACCGAGAACGGCGTCTCGGCGTCGCCGGCGCAATACATTTCGCCGTCGTTGCCATACACCGCAATGCCCAGCTGATTGGCCGGCACGGTGCCGAGGGCAGGAATGTAGTCAGCCACTTTGCCCTGCCCGATCAGGGGCCGGACCGCGTCAAGAATCTCGTTCAACAGCGCTTGCATGCCGGGTTCCGAAGTCTCGCCCCATGGGATTGCGGGGACACTGGGGCTAGACGCTGCGTAAGCGTCTGGAATCACACAAAACTCATTGTAGGAGTGAGCCTGCTCGCGATTGCGATGTACAGACGACATCGACTTCACAGACACACCGCTATCGCGAGCAGGCTCACTCCCACAGGGTTATGTGGATGACTGGAGGTCAGTGTGCCCCGTCGAGTCCCGCCAGCAGTGCGCTGTCACGGCTGTAGATGTCCGGCGCGTAACGCACCTGCCCGTCACTGCCGACCTGCGCCGTCCAGTAGGTCATCAGGATCGGCACAGGGGCCGACAGGCGAAATTCATGGGTGCTGCCGGTGGCGAGCAAGGTGTCGGTGCGCGTGCGTTCCGCCGGGGTCAGCAACAGGTCACGCAGTTGCATCGGGTGCTCGACCCGCACACAGCCGGAGCTGAACGCCCGTGGGCCTTTGTCGAACAGGGCTTTGCTCGGCGTGTCGTGCAGGTACACCGCAAACGGGTTGGGGAAACGAATGACCATCTGCCCCAGCGGATTACGCGGCCCGGCGTCCTGGCGCAGCATGATGTTGCCGGGGTTGTCCCAGTCGATGTCCGCCGCGGCCAACGGCTGGCCGTGAGCGTCGAGCACTTGCAGGTTCTGGCGGCTGAGGAAGGTCTGGTCCTTGCGGATCGCCGGCAGCTTGTCTTCTTTCCAGATGGTTGGCGGCACGGTCCAGGTCGGGTTCAGGGTCAGGCGCGTGACTCGGGATTTGAGCAGCGGAGTCTGCCGCTCGGCGCGGCCGACCTGAGTGCGGGTCTGCCAGACCGCCCTGCCGCTCTGATACAGGGTCAACTCGGCAGCGGCGACGTTGACCAGCAAGCCGTTGGGTTCCATGTCCTGGGCCAGCCAGCGGAAGCGTTCGAGGTTGACCCGCAATTGTTCGCGGCGCGTCAGCGGACTGATGTTGAGCTCGGCGATCGTCCCCGGCCCGACCACCCCGTCGGCCTGCAACGAATGGTTGGCCTGGAAGCTTTTAACCGCCTCCACCAGCACCCCGTCATAGGCATTGCCGGGGGTGCCGATGGCGTGAGTCAGATAGCCTTCGTTGAACAGGCGCTGGGCCAACTCCGGCACGCGCTTGTCCTCCATCGCCGGGCGCAGCAACGGGCCGTTGCCCACCGACTGCCAGTGCGGCAAGGCTTGCTGGCGTTGGCTGGCGTAGAGATGACGCAGGCTCTGGTACTGCGCCAGACGCGGACGCGCCAGATCGAACGCGGCCTTGATGTCGTGCAGCCCCGGTACAGCGATCGCGAGCAATTCGGCCTGGCGATCACGCGGGGTGTCGTCGGCATGCCACAAGGGCTCGAAATGCGACTGCAGCAGGCGCCCGTAATGCAAGTCCTGCAGGGCCTGCAGGTAATAGCGAGTGATGTCGATATCGGCGCACAGTTCGCCGTCCTGCGGCGGATTGACCGCCACCGGGTAGCGCTTGGGATTGAGTCCATCATCAGCCAACAGCTGCAATTGCCCCTGCAAGGCCGGCAAACGCCCAGATTCGCTGGCCCACACCGGCAGCCAGTCCTGCTGCTGATAGAATGCTTGCAGTTGCGTCAGTGCCGGGCCGCTCAGGTGCGCGGCAATCGCCGGGCACGCCTGCGGCAAACCGATCAGTACCGCTTGCAGCGGGCTTTGCGGTTGGACCGGCATTTCGGCCGGCGGCGTCGGCAGGGTCTGCAACGGCGGCAGTGCCTCGTCGGCACAAGCGACAAACGGCGCAGCGAGCAAACAAATGCTCAAGTAGCATGCGTACTTTTTGAACAACTGCTTTACTCCAATCCATGGCCGTCTCAATGACGGCAACCTTACATCAGGTGCGCTGAACAGTCAGGCCCGAATCAGGGGTCTGTCGGGTATGACTGGGAGTCAGGAGCCAAAGTGCCAAATAAGTAGCCAGTGAGGACACTTTATAAATGTTGACGTTTTTGCGCCGACTTCTGCTGACCACCGCGACCCTCGTCGTGGCGACCAGCCCAGCTTTCGCCGCCGGCAAACCATCGCCGGTTCTCTTGACCAGCCTCGCCCACGCCGCGCCGGAACTCAATCCCCAGGCGCTGAAAGGTGCCTTGAACGCCATGCAATGCGCGGTCAACAATGGCGCGAAACCGTCCCGGCACCTGGCGATCATCGATTATTCGCAGCCCTCCACCGCGCGCCGGCTGTGGATCTTCGACTTGAGCAGACAGAAACTGGTGCTGCGCGACCTGGTCGCCCACGGCTCCAATTCCGGGGAAAACTTCGCCACCCAGTTCTCCAATCGCGAAGGCAGTTACCAGTCCAGCCTCGGTCTGTTCCGCACGCAGGAAAGCTACGAGGGAACCCACGGTTATTCGCTGCGCATGGACGGTCTGGAGCCGGGTTTCAATGATCTGGCGCGCGACCGGGCCATCGTGATCCACGCCGCCGACTACGTGAATCCGTTGTGGAGCAAGCGTCAGGGCCGCATCGGGCGCAGCCAGGGCTGCCCGGCGGTGCGTCCGCAAGTGGCGAGGCAGGTGATCGATAAACTCAAGGACGGCCAGTTCATGTTTTCCTGGTACCCGGACCAGCGCTGGCTGAAATCCTCGCCGTACCTCAACTGCCAGCCGCAGCAAGTGGCGAGTATCTTGAGTACCCACGCCAGCTGACAAACACGCCTCATCTGATTGTGGGAGCGAGCCTGCTCGCGAAGAGATCCTGTCAGTCAACCTTGGTGTTGACTGAAACGGCGCTTTCGCGAGCAGGCTCGCTCCTACAGGTGATCCGGGTTCGGCTGACGATCAGGGCCATGACCATCAGCGCCGCCGCCACGCCGAACGTGCTGTGCAGGCCGCTGCCGATGACCTCGGCCGGGGCTTGTGTCGGGTCCCCGGTAGCGAATGCGAACACCGCCCCCATGACCGCTGCGCCAGTGATCAGGCCCAGATTGCGCGCCAGCCCGAGCAAGGCCGAGACCACGCCACGCTGAGCCTGACTGACCGTACTCATCAACCCGGTATTGTTCGCCGCCTGGAACAACGCGTAACTGCTGGCGATCACCGCCATCGGCAACAGGTATGCCGCCAAGCCGAAACGCGTCGGCAACAGCGCCAGCAAGCAGCAGCCACCAGCCAGCCCAAGCAACGCGCCGGGCACCACCCGCCGCGCGCCAAAGCGATCCACCAGACGCCCGGCCGGCACGCCGCCGCACGCCGCCAGCAATGGCCCCACCGACAACGCCAGGCCGACCACGGTGCTGCCCAGTCCCAAGCCCCGGCTCAGGTAAAACGGCCCGACCACCAGCGTGGTCATCATCACCGTCGTCACCAGAAACGTCAGCGCCAGACTGCTGCTCAGTCGCGCATCGGCGAACAACGACAAACGAATCAGCGGTGCCCTGGCTTTCATCTCGACCCCGATAAACACCCCCGCGCCGCACAGGCTGATCAGCAGCAACATCAGCGTGTAGCCTTCGAGCGTCATCGCCAGTGCGTAGGCCGCCAGCGTCAACACCAGCACCAGGCTGCCGAGGTAGTCAAACGCAACAGCCGATTTCGCCGGCCGATCGGCCGGCAGATAGCGATAAACCAGCCACGCATTGAGCAGCCCCAACGGCACGTTGAGGACAAAAATCGCCGGCCAGCCGACCTGCGCGATCAGCAGACCACCCAGCGATGGCCCGAGGCTGGTGCCAGTGGCCGACATCGTCGCCAGCAAGCCCATCGCACTGCCCGCCCGCGCCTTGGGCACCGCATCCGCCACCAGCGCAACCGTCAACGCAAACATGATCGCCGCGCCCAGGCCCTGCACCGCCCGGGCGCCGATCAACCAGCCCAGCCCCGGGGCCAGCGCGCAGCACAACGAAGCGCTGGTAAAAATGCCGATGCCGATCAGCAGCAATCGCCGCCGACCGATCCCGTCCCCCAGCCGCCCGACGCTGACAATCAACGTGGTGACCGCCAGCAGGTACGCCAGCACGATCCACTGCACCTGTTGAAAGGTCGCATCGAACGCTGCCGCCAAAGTCGGTAAGCCGGCGTTGGCGATGCTGGTGTCCAGCGACGGCATCAACATCGACAGCGCCAGACTGGTCAGCGCCCAGCGGGCTTGGGGGGGCAAGGCGGATTCGGACATCAGGCGCTCCTGGTGCAAAGGTCAGACGGCATAGCCTGAGTCTCGACAACGCAAGGCGCAAGACGCATGCTTTGCACTTGATACCTGCATGGAACGCCATGTCATGAATACACCGGATCTGAACCTGTTGATCACCCTCGACGTGTTGTTGCGTGAAGGCAGCGTCGCGCGCGCCGCGCAAATTCTGCGGCTGAGCCCGTCGGCCATGAGCCGCGCCCTCGCGCGGCTGCGCGAAACCACCGGCGATCCGTTGCTGGTGCGCGCCGGTCGTGGCCTGGTGCCGACCCCGCGAGCGCTGGAGTTGCGCGAGCGGGTCAGTGGTCTGGTGCAGGAAGCCGAGGCGGCCTTGCGTCCCGCCGAGATACTCGACCCCGGCCAGTTGCAGCGCACCTTCACTTTGCGCAATACCGACGGTTTTGTTGAAACCTTCGCCGCCGCACTGCTCGCGCGCATCGCTGAAGAGGCGCCCGGCGTGCGCCTGCGGTTTGTGCAGAAAGCCGACAAGGACAGCACGCTGCTGCGTGAAGGCCGGGTGGATCTGGAGACCGGTGTGGTCGATGACAGCACCGATCCGGCGCTGCACAGCCGCATCCTGTTTCAGGATCACTGGATCGGTGTGGTTCGCGAGGACCATCCGTTGAATGCAGGCAAGATCAGCAGCAAACGCTTTGCCGGCGGCCAACATATTCTCATCTCGCGCCGGGGGCGCAGCAGTGGTCCGGTGGACGAAGCGCTGCTCGCCTTGGGGCTGACGCGGGATATCGTCACTTCATTCGGTGGCTTCTCTGCAGCGTTGACACTGGTCCGCGAATCGGACCTGATCGCCACCGTTCCGGAGCGTCATACCAGCAAACTGCGCACGGGCCTGCACAGTTTCTCCCTGCCCTTCAAGATGCCGCCGATCAGCGTGTCGATGCTCTGGCACCCGAGAGTGGACGCCGATCCGGCGCACCGTTGGCTGCGCAATTGCGTACGCGAAGTCTGCGTCTAACGCGCCTCGCCGCCGGCCGGTTTGTAGAACAGGAATTTGCCGACCTCGGCGGTCTTTCGGTATTCCCTGGCCCAGCTCGGGTGCACGTTGCGATCATGAAAGTACAGCGCGCCGTGGGTGCGATCCGGCAACTGGCGGTTGAGTGCCTTGCCGGCGATATCCTTGGCCAGGGTGTATTCGGCGTCTTCCTTGACCTGATCCGCCTTGCCATCGCACCACCAGGAAAACTGGCAACTCTTGGTTTGCGAACCCTGTTTGACCACTTCGCACACCGTACCGGGGAAGCCGTCGTGGCCGAGGCGGTTCATCACCACGTTGGCCACCGCTTGCATTTCCGGCGTGTCGCGGCCCTTGGCCTCCCAGTAGATACTGCGCGCCAGGCAGGTGATCGGATCGTCCAGCGGCGCTGAGCCGGCGGGGTCGACCGCCTGCACTTCGGTGGGGGTGATCGCTTCGGATTTGGGGGCCGGGGCCGCGCTGACCTTGTCGGCGGCTTTTTCTTCCAGCACTTGGGCTTTCTCTTCGGCCTTGGCCTTGATCGGGGCCTGCTCGGTGGCCATCGCCACACCGGCCAGCAGGGTTACTGCGAAACAGCCAGCCAACCATTTCAATCCCATGTCAGTTCTTCCGGCTGAGCCCGGTCCGGGCAAGGTGTTTCGTCGGTGAGATGCCCGGTTTCCGGGGCCTTCGGAGAGTGTAGACGGCAAATACCGGTGCAACGTTCCACAGAAAAACCCACTCGATGAAGAAAAAGACATTGCACTGACCGGGGGCCTTTCGCGCATCATGGGCGCATTCCGCTCAAGGGAGATTTCCATGCGCTTCATGCCATCCGTTTTGCGTTTTGCCGCGCTGTCCGTGGGCCTGGCCGTGGCTGTCTCGGCCATGGCTGCCGACGAGTCGCAACTGATCGAGTCGATCAACGCCTACCGTAGCCAACCACAGCGTTGCGGCAGCCAGGCGTCCAACGAATTGCCACCGCTGTCGGCTGACCCTCGACTGAGACTGCCGGCCACCGGTGCGGTCGATCTGCAACAGGCCATGGCCAGCGCCAGCTACCCGATGGTCAACGTACAGGCAATCACCCTCAATGGCCCGCGCGACGCGGCGTCGGCGATGAAGGCAATTCAGGAAAGCTTCTGTCAGGTGGTGCTGGATCCGCAGTTCGTCGATGTCGGGGTCAGCCGCGCCGATCGCGACTGGCGCATTGTGCTGGCGCGACCGTTGCTGTCGGCGAAACTGGGCGATGCGCAGAGCGAAGGCCAGAAGTTGCTCGAACAGCTCAACGCCGCCCGCGCCCAGCCGCGTCAATGCGGTGGTCAAGCCTTTGCCGCCGCAGCGCCGTTGGCCTGGAACGCGAGCCTGGGCAGCATCTCCCAGGATCACAGCCGCGACATGGCCAACAACAACTACTTCGACCACAAGGACCGCGACGGCCGCACCCCGGGTGACCGCGCAGAACTGGCCGGCTACAGCGGCCAACTGGTGGGCGAAAACATCGCCGCCGGGCAAGACACCGTGCGCAAAGTCGTCGACGGCTGGCTCGCCAGCCCCGGCCATTGCGCCAACCTGATGAACCCGCAATACAAGGAACTCGGCGCCGCCTACGCAACCGACCCGAAGAGTAGCGCCGGGATCTACTGGACCGCGATGTTTGGTGCGCAATAACCTTTATCTCATGCACCGCTACCCCCTGTAGGAGTGAGCCTGCTCGCGATAAGGCCAGCCCAGTCAACATCGCCATCGACTGACCCACCGCCATCGCGAGCAGGCTCACTCCCACAGTAGATTGGTGGTGGATGGAGGATTCGGGCTGGTCGAAA